>NZ_KQ976354.1:6351265-6442871 GCF_000346485.2 Scytonema hofmannii PCC 7110 | reverse complement strand
CTATGGGTACAGCCGAACAACTGCGTGCTCTCAACCAACTTTTGAGTCCTATTGGTTCCAAGACCTTACGGCGACCAAAGAAAGGTTAGTTTACTCCTGTGCAGACTCTTGAAATGGTGAAGATATTGCCACAACAAACCCCTCCTAGAACGCCAGTCCAGTAGTCAAAAAGGAGGCAAAGAACCCGGTTTCTCTCTGTTGTCAAGCTTGATATCTCATAGGCTCAACTTAAAGAAACCGGGTTTTTGGGATAATTGAACCGACGCTCTAGCTTATTCTAGAAGGGGTATTGCTTGGTTACAGAACCTAGGCGAAGACAGGTGCTAGCATTTCTGCTGCTATTGGCGGTGTAGGGATAATGTTTCACTTATCTTCGTTATTTTGTTTTTTGCGCCCACCGCCATGAGAATGTTTGCCACCCTCACGACCAATTTCGGCCATGTGTTCTCTGTCTTGGCTTACAGTTTCACCACCTTCATGTCCAGCTTCACGCGCTTCTTCAGAGGAGAATTCGTGAGCGGTTCCTTTTTCATGAGCTGCTTTTCCACCTTTGCTGGCGATTTCACGTTGCTTATCTTCATCCATAGAAGCAAAGCCACGCTTACTTGTATCTGACATAATGTTACTCCTTGTAACTAGGCCGATCTGTTGACTTTTTAGCCAATAGAAATTTTGATTAGCTTCGTTATCAATTTAGCTAAGTAAATGGGTTGTATTCATGACCCATTGGTAGAAATTACGGTAGCTTAGATTCAACTTGAGATATAGAACTTAAGTTACTACTGACAAAAATACTAGTACAGCGCGACAGAAATAAAGCTACCATTCACTTCAAGGTGAAAACCTTTTTAACTTCCAAGGAAGCGGTACTAGATTCCAAGAAAATTAAAAGGACATTTAATTTTTAATTCGTATATATACTGAGTAAATAAGTCAATTTAATTACAAAAACTTTAACAATAGCCTGCTGAAAAAAGCGATCGCATGGGAAGACTAAGAGTAGGTTATTGAGAGAGCTTACTTATGAAAACTTTGGGTGTTTTAGCAACAGTATTTTTGTTAACAAGCGTTGTCCCGGCTTTTGCGCTCCCCAGCAATTACCAGATATCCAGTGGCTCTCGCCTATGGAGATGGGATACAAAAAATATTAAAATGTCTGACATTAGATTTAATCCTGAATTTCTTCTTTTGTCAGTGCCTGCTTCAGAGTCCGATGGCAGTCAATTTAAATTGAAAGTACAGTGCGGTAATAACCCAAATTTTTACTACAAGCAAGTGGATTCATCTGGCAGAAGTGTAAAAATGGGCAGAGACCAAGGGTTAGTGACCCAACTTTGCATCCAAGCAGCAGAAATCAGGGATGAGTACGTCCATCAGTTGCTAGCTACCGAGACATGTACGCGCATAAATCTACAATATGGTATCCGCAGCATTCCCGTGGCTCAATTTGGCGACATGGCTAAAAAGAAAGACCGCAACAACAACGGATTTGCATGCGATTTGTAAGTTTTAAGACGTAAAACCACATGAGGCAGAAGTTAAGAAGGCAGAAGTAAGAAGGTAGGATACTGATGTCAATGGTATGATTTAGGCGTTGCCAATAGCCCTCACATGATGATTGGTCTTAAGAACATCAAAGCGCAGCAACGTGCTGTTTTACAAAAAATTTTTGACCTAGCCTCAAGCCCAACGCCAAATGCAGCTCAGATGCAGGAACTGCTTCAAGCTTTGATGAGAATCGTAACAGCAATAGAAAAGATTTGCTCCAATCAACAAACAACCCCAGCACACCTCACAAGTTCTTCCCGTCAAATCTACTCATGGATGAAGTTTTTAACCGATGAACGAAACCTACAACTCCACGTACAAGCAACCCATCGGTTGCAGCATATCGCTCAACAAACCTTTAGCGCACATGGTCGGGATTCGATTAAAGTTATTGTTGAGATAACGAATTTGGCAGGGTTGTACAGGAGTAAAATAGGTGAATACTTTGCAACTCTGATTGTCAGTGAAGGATTTATCAATGCACCAGATGAAGTTTTACAAGTTTTGGTGCAAGCGGCTTTATTTGGTAATAGTCGCGACAAAACACGAGTGATGAAGGATTTTGCTAGTTCCGAAGAATACAGTGAAATTCTGATGGAGCTAGATTTGATTGTAGAAGCGATCGCAGAAAATTCTACGGGTAAACACTATAATCTAGATAAATTATTTGACAAAGTCAATGAGGAGTATTTTGCTGCAAAGCTTGTAAAACCACGTTTAACTTGGAGCAAAATTCATACCTACAGAAAATTTGCTCACTACGAACCCGCTAGAGATAGGGTAGTGATGAGTATAACCCTAGATGACGATCGCATTCCTGAGTTTGTCGTCGAGTTCGTCTTGTATCACGAACTGCTGCACAAGTACCACGGTACAAAACTGGTTAACGGTAGGCGCATGGTTCACACATCAGAGTTTCGCACAAGCGAACGCAAGTTTCAGTTATACAAAGAAGCTGAGGAATGGTTGAAGCATATCCCCGATTTCTGCAAAAAGTCGGGGATATGAAATATTTAATCGCTCATGTTATCATCTTAATTCCCATTTGCTACTCTAGAGATGGATAGTTTGGCACTGCTAGTGGCGATAAGCTGGGTGCAGCTCGCGCTCCGCGAACGCAATAACGTAAAATCTCTCTGGCAGGGCTGGTGTATAAAAAGTAATATGAGATCTAGCGTTATGACAACTTTTGACAGCAGAGCAAGACGTACCTACAGCCAAGAAGATATTCAGAAAATACTTAATTTAGCGATCGCTCGTCAAGCTGATGACAAAGAGAAAGAATTTTCCTACGAACAACTGCAGGAAATTGCCACTGAGTTAGAAATTTCTCCAGAGTCACTGCAACAAGCAGAACGCGACTGGTTGGACACCCAAGGGGAAATGCAACAACGCCAAGCTTTTAACCTCCTCCGTCAAGGAAGATTTAAAAAGCGTTTTGGCAATTACGCAATCATTAACATTTTTTTCATATCCTTGGATATGCTAAGCGCTCCAGGCCTTTCTTGGTCTTTATATATCTTACTGGGCTGCGGGCTTGCCTTAGGACTTGACACTTGGAATACCTTTCTCATCAAAGGTGAAGAATACGAAAAAGCATTCCAAAGGTGGCGTCGCAAGCACCAAGTGAAAAAATTCTTTAATTCAGTTGTCAATAGATGGTTGAGGACTGTTAGTGGTTAGTGCTGTAGAGACGCGCCATGGCGCGTCTTTGTGTATTACCAACTAGCTATAGCTTCCTGAACAGCTTCCTGTGCTTTTGCCAAAGATGCTTGACGAGCATCTTCACCCGCACCAAGGTTTTGCACGTGAATAAATGTAATATCTGTAATTCCAAGAAATCCAAAGATTGCTCTTAGGAAAGGTTCCTGATAATCATATGGTGCAGCAGGGCTTCCAGGTGAAAAGTCTCCACCTCTAGCTGTTACAATCAGCATCTTTTTACCTTCAACTAAACCCTTAAAACCACCGTTTGCATCAACAGCGAAGGTACGACCAGCACGCACAATCTGGTCGATGTAAGCCTTGAAGGTAGAGGGAATATTAAAGTTATACATTGGCACTCCGAAGACATAACGGTCAGCTGCCAAAAACTCATCCACCAAACTATCAGATAATTCAATGGCTTTGGCAAGTTCGGGTGTGCGAGCATCTGGCGGAGTAAAAGCTGCTGCAATCCATGCTTCGTCTACATGAGGTACTGGATTGTGACCTAAATCCCGGTAAGTCACCATTACTCCAGCATTGGCGTTTTTCCAAGCTGAGACAAACTCATCTGCAAACTTGCGAGAAAAGGAGCGTTCTCCACGAGGACTTGAGTCAATATGTAGGATATGCGCCATAGTGAAGTATAAAGTATGAAGGATAAGAGTTTTTCCGTCTTAACTTTAAGCTATGTAAAGTTACTATGGAAAGTAGGCACTTAAAAGTAAGGTACTTACCAAAAAGAAACTGCGAGGTATAGATGGAAGCTAAAGCGGAAAACTACAGCAGGTTAACTTGTGAAGTGGAAACCACTCTTAAAGTCATTGGTGGACGCTGGAAAGTATTAATTATTCGAGAATTAATGGTAGGTATCAAACGTTTTGGCGAATTACAACGAGCTTTAGACGGAATAACTCAAAAAATGCTGACTCAGCAACTCCGGGAAATGGAGGAGGATGGAATTATCGCTCGTAAGGTTTATCCGCAAATTCCTCCAAAAGTAGAATACTCTTTAACTCCTTTAGGTGAAAGCCTTCAACCAATTCTTTATGCTATGCATGAATGGGGCGTTAAACATCTTTCAAATCAAATCGATCATCGTAAATAAGGTTATTGGTCAGAAGCACCAACGATGACAACTACTTGCTGATTGATAGGCTTTAATTTCATGGGTTCTACTCCTGATTGAATCTCTTTGAGTTTATGTCGATGGACTCCGGGGTGTGGTGTCAAACGTTCAAAGTTTGCAAGCTGCAATTAAGAGATGGGCTGATAATGGTGACTTTAGAACACTAGCTCGTCAGGGGAGTAAATTATCGGCTCGATAGTACTACGATAAATAGTCAATCGCCGCCTCTAATTTTGAGGGGTAAGTTTCAGCAAATCGTTCAAACCAGAGACCTTCAGGTGAATATGGATCTAGTTTATCTAGCCAATCTTGAGCTTGCTTTTTCAAAGCTTCTATTTTTTTAGCTTCGATTTCTAACAACCGAATTCGCTCTTGTTCTAGTTGCTCTTGTCTTTGCAATTCTAAGGCTAAATCTTTTTGCTCAAACTCAGTCTTAACTTGTTCTAGAAGGTTATCAATAGGAGATGCCGATTTTGATAGCGGTACACTTATCGATTTTGTTATAACTTGCTGGCTTTGTTCTGGTTTTGGCTGTTCGTAATTTGCTTTTAGTTCAGCCAGTAGTTTCTCAATAGAATCCATATATATTTAGTTATTACTTATTAAGTATAAATGACTGTTTAAAGTGTCAATTTTCTTTTGAGGAGACTTCAGAAACCCGGTTTCTTGGAGAAACCAGGTTTCTCAGCAAAAGCATTATTTCTTAAATTCACTGGTCACTGGTCACTGGTCACTGGTCACTGGTCACTGGTCACTGGTCACTGGTCACTGGTCACTGGTCACTGGCCACTGGTCAGGTGTTAATCATTTATAGCATTAAGTAACACTTCAGCGAGACTCATATCTTCCATATCATCCATAGTAATAGTATCGCAAATGTCAAATTTTGCACCCGCTCCTTGCAGTTCATCATCAAGTACTTTCAAAAAACGAGTTGCTTGGGTATCTTTACCCACTTGAATAAAAGAAATAGCTAATTCTTCATCCCGATCCATACGGCGAGAAGCTTCAATAATGACCTTCATTACTGCTTTGCGATCGTCCGGTTCACCATCTGTAATGACTAAAATTGTCTCTCCATTTTCCTTTGTTTGATTGGCACTTTTGCGTTGGAAATAATTATCGAGAGCATGTTGCAATACACCTGCTAAGTCTGTACTACCTGCGGGATCGTTCTCTTGAAAAATTTGTGTCACCTTACTAGCCGTCACATTTTCATAACGCTTAAACTTTCCAGAAAAGAGATAAATAGTAATACCGTCAGGGTCAAATTGCTCGCATTTAGTTGCTAAAGCAAAGGTAGATTCTTCTGCTGTAGCCCATCGACTTTTTCCCCCTTTTTGGTCTGGGGTTGCCATACTGCCACTTTTGTCGATAATCAAGGTATAGTCTCGATTTTGTAACATTTCGTAATTTCCCATAAGATTTTCTATCTATCTATTTTAGACATATAGTAATCCTATTTGATTTTTGAAATACTAGCTGGGTGGGCAATGCTAAGTCCCCGATCTTACCTTGGAAGTCAATCGCCAACAGCAGCCGTGTCTGCAGTATTGATTGTCGTTGTATATTAGACATCTCTTCCAACCTAAGGTTTGATTCTTTTGATGTAGCCATCCCTGGGGCTTTTCACCATGGGAATTTGAGCTAATTTGTCTTCAATACTGGCTCGTGAAATATCAAGTTGTGCAAGTTTGTAGTCGCGATCGCTCGAAACTATTGTCAGTCAAAACATGACCTTTGCTGATTTCTTCACCCTCTTTCACCTTAAGAAAACTGGGGTCATCCACTGTCAGTGACAGTCTTAGATTTCTTGGTAAGAAAAAGGGTGCGATTATAATTAATCACACCCAAATATATGTATTTTGAGATAAAACCCTTTTCCATGAAGAGAGAGATTGTAGCGACTCTCAGCTTTTTGTCTTCTTGATGTATATTTTGTTTGACTTTGTTTTTTACAGAACCTTATAGTGGAGAAACGGGGGTGAGGTATTTCTGAGTACTAATAAGAACTCAAGCTTTCTTTCTATTAATATTCAATATCCGGATGAAAAGAAGATGAACAATTAATGAGAAAATTCTCATCGGTCAAAAATCAATCTCTGTGAGTGACGATCTCAGTTAACGACAAAAATTGTTCGGTTAGCCAAGGAGAAGAAGGAATAAAATAGTATAAAATTATACTACACTAAAGTAATGCTGATAGCCAGAGTCTTTAGTTCTATTTTTGCAACAGGTAACTAGGACTAAAGCACCGGATGAAATTAGAGATACAGTACCATGTGTATTCGAGTGGGGGTTTTATACGATGAAAACATAGAACCAACAAGAAAGGGGTTCTACGTAAAAATGTTCGGGGGTTCGTATGAAATTCAAGTTTATATCAGTATTCATCCTCACGATAGCAGCTATGATTACAACTGCATCTGCGATCCAGGCACAATTTCCACCAAGTCAAGGGCAATTTCCCGGAAGACAAAATTTTCCCATCAAAGAACAAGGACAACCAGATTTTAAGGAGCTTAACTTAAGCGAAGAGCAAAAGGATAAACTAAAAGAAGTTCAAGAAGATACTCGCGCTCAAATCGACGAAATTTTTACCAACGAGCAACGCAATACTTTAAAACAAGCCATTGAAGCAGGTAAGAAACCACCAGAAGCAATGCAGTCGATCGACCTATCTGACGATCAAAAACAACAAATCCAGGAAGCCATGGAATCAGAAAAGCAAAAAATATTGGAGATTCTTACCCCCGAACAACAACAAAAACTACGCGATCGCATAGAGCAAATACACAATAGAAATAGTCCAGGGAGTTTACCACTAGAAAGTTTCGTTAGATTTCCTAATGGTATTGCTTTAATTGGCATTCCACCGCAAGGTTAAATCTTTACCTTCTACCCGATTGTACCATCTTTATTACTAGGTTGTTTAAGAGCGAAATATCATTTCCTCTGGTTTGTAGAGCATCCTAAGGGTATGACTCTCAAATTCCAGTGCTGTAGAAAAAATGCCCAATGCCCAATGACCAATAACTAATCAGTAATCGCATTCATCAAGACATCTGCAAGACTCATATCTTCTAAATCATCTAGAGTCACAGTATCGCAGATATCAAACTTCGCACCAACGCTTTGCAACTGGTCATCCAAAGCTTTCAAAAACTTAGTCGCTTGGGGATCGGAACCTACTTGAATCATAGAAATTCCTAATTCTTCATCGCGCTCCATCTTACGAGTTGCATCAATGATAACTTCAAAGACTGCTTTGCGATCGTCTGGTTCTCCATCGGTAACCACTAAAATGGTTTCTCCATTTGGCTTTGTTTTACCAGCAGCTTTGCGTTGAAAGTAATTTTGAGTGGCATGCAGCAAGACACCCGCTAGATTGGTTGTACCAGCTGGGTCATTTTCCATAAAGATCTGAGCCACTTTGGCTGAAGTGACTTCTTCGTAACGTTTGAATTTTCCAGAAAACACGTAAACAGTAATCCCATCAGGGTCAAATTGCTCGCACTTTCTGGCTAATGCTAGTGTAGATTCTTGAGCTATATCCCATCTGCTTCTACCACCTGCTTGGTCAGGCGTAGACATACTGCCACTTTTATCTAAGATTAGGGTGTAATCGCGAGCGCTCATCATATTTCCCTTCGATTGTTGCTCTATCATTTTTCTAGTGTAGTCATTATTGCTTGTGAACTTCTAAATTACGGTTCGGGAGTAAACAATCTCCAAATTTTTTCTTGTGGTACGGGCGTCCTCGCCCGCCCTCTGAGGAATGTACGGGCGGGGACGCCCGTACCACCTTTACTCCCCTCCCCACTCCCTACTCCCTACTCCCCTGTTTCTTAATCGTATCCTCCAAAGGAAAATAGAGTCATATCTTGGTCTGTGGAATTCATCAACCCGTGAAGATTACCCGGTTTGAGCATTGTCAGGTATCCGGGACGAAACGTGCGAATTTCAAAACATCGCTCTCTTCGGGGCATTTTACACCAGTCGCCCATGACCATAAAACCTTGACCGTTGACTAAGAAAAAGATTTCTTGATTATCTCTATGGCGGTGTAAACCAATACCGCATCCCGGTTTGAGAATGTTGAGATCAACGTAATTGACTGCGAAGAATGGTTCTGAATCACTCCCGTGATTTTTAGAATCGAAGGCGTTGAAACTCCACGGGTTCAACAAGCGACCCAACTCGTTAATTCTGTTACCATTGCGATCGCGATCGCCTAATTTCTGGGATTTTCTACCATAGTTGGACAAGAGGTTGCGGTACTCCAAAAAGCCGGGACCGCTGTGGGGACTGGAACTGATACCAGTTTCCAAGTAGTTGTCCCATCCGCGTAGAATCATGTTGAATTCGTAATGATAGTTAGCCCCATTTTGAGCATCCCAAGCTTGTTCGTTAAAATTTGCCCAAGCAAGTTCTATATGCAGGGGTAAGATTGGGTGCATGGTGTTTTTGGGATCGATGTCCTCAACGTGTTTCCCGTTCAGTTCGCTGCGGCGCACGAATGCTGACATATCGCCGTGTACTAAGTCGGTGCGGACTTGGAGTTCCAGACGCTCAATGGCTTTGCGTCCTTTGGTATCCAATTGATTGGACAAATCACTACCGGGATAACCCCACAATTCTACTTCATAGCGATCGCTCACTGGGTTATAAGGTACGCTTATTAAGGAAGGGGTCGCAACATCTCCTACCTTAATCCAGAGTTTAATTTTTTCACCCAGCTTGCTATCGCTTGCAACGGAAAGTTTGGAGTCGGGACCACCTCGATAAGACACTCGCAGAAACGGTACTACCCAGTCTCCCACTCTGACCAAACCGCGAATCAGGAAGGTGTCTGTACTGCGAAAATCTCTAATGTTCTGCTTTTGAAAATCTTCTTTGTTATCCTGTCGGACAGGTTCAACGATGTCCGCTTGATTACCAGAAGGACCGTATATACTAAGCCATTCAAAGGGAAACAAATATTGAGCGTGTTCCATCAAGTAGAATTCCCGCTCAACTGCAAATTGTGTCTGTTCCATGAGGTTCAGCAGTTTCTGAAGTGGGTTACCCTGATGATAGTTGGGTGGATTATTGGGGTCAACTTTGACAACAGTATCCGTGTTAACGATAAACATGAGGATGAAAGGTAGATTTTATACAGTGTGATAAAGGAAAGCGACAAACTTCAGTGGTTGAGTGCTGGAGTTGCGAATACCGTGCATTCCGCCGCTCTTGGTGAAGACGACACTCCCGGATTTGACAGGGAGTTCTTTGAATTCTTTTTTACCCAATCCCATAACGTCACGTTCAACTGTTGGGTATTTATCTGTTGCTGGATCGTCCCCAACACGAAGATAGGCAATTCCTTCACCTTCCGTGATGTAATAAAGTTCTTCAGAACCGATGTGTTGATGAGCGCCATGCTCTGCTCCAGGAGGAACAGTGACTTCATGGAAAAATACCATGGAACCGCCCAGTTCTCGTTGCACAACCCAGCGCATTTCAACAATGTTTTGACTTGCTGGGTCGTAATGGTTCATCATGACATCACGGTAGCGCACGGGTTCGATGTCTTGGGTTTGCAAGAACCAACCACGTTGGAAATTGAGGAGGTAATTTTGATCTAAAACGGTATTTTCTGGAGCACTAGGTTCTGGATTGCGAGGTTCTTGGTGCGTGCTCCCATAGCCGTTGTCCCAAGCAGCATTATTATCGCTGATGGGATAACCCATAGGCAAGTGGCGATCGCTCTCACGAAAAGCCAACTCTACTTGTTTGATTGCTTTGATATCTTGCAAAGCCGGACTAAACTCTCGAACTCTTGTAATTGGTCGATTGTAACCCATTTGGTCGAGAACTCGGTAGTCATGGCTGGTGTTACCTGGCGGTTCAAGAGTTTCCCAAATCTCCACTTGATAAGCATCCGTCCAATGGCAATAGTGCAACTTGACTCTGGCTTCAGCAATATTCTCCCGATTTTCGGGGATCACCTTAATCCAGCCAATCAATTCATCCTCAACAAGCCGCTTTTTCTCCCGCGATTGTTCTACCAGACGACTGCTCTTGTACTCCACCCGCAAAAAGTTACACAAAAACTGCCCATCCAAGTAAACTTCACCCTTCAAAACAATAATATCTAAATAAGAGCGCACTTCTTGCACGTTATAACGGTATCGCGAACAACGAGTTGCATTCAGATATTGGGCGTGGTAAATGCGATCCGGGAAAGAGACAACCTTAAAAACCTCATTCCACGGGCTAGTGAAAATCTCGTTAAATTTTGGGTCCATCGGATTAAAGCCTCTTAAGTAATTCGTCAGCTACGCGGAAGGAATTTGCTTGGATAGTGAGGGTAGGGTTAGCACTCCCTGATGTTGGCATGAAGGAACCATCCGTTACATACAAGTTGTCAAAGTCCCAAGCACGACAATTTGGGTCTAACACCGAGTCCTTGCGATCGCTAGGTTCGTGATCGCGAGTAATCACTGCCAATGGAGTGCGGTAGGGTAGAACTGGTTCTTTATTTCCTGTGGTTTTGCCCAGCCATTCCATACCGATTTTGGCATAACTGCTAATAGGGTTTGGTTCTAGAGGTGGCTGATAGCGATCGCTGCTGAAAGGTTTGAGTTGGTTTTGTCGAGTCCCGTTGATACCTACCAAATGTTCGGCTTTGGCGTAGTACGGTTCCAAATCCTCATAACTAATTGCCCAATCCCGCGCTTCTGTTTGCACATCGCCCTTGGGATCGTTCTTCAAATCTGTGCGTCCGGCGTTGAAGCTTTGCAAGCGCAAATCTAGAGGGGTAAATCTCAAGGATACAGCACCATAGAGTTGAGTCCCACCACCAACGACTTGAGCCGTATAACCTTCAATAGTCGCAAGTTGCTTCCCATTGTCTTCGTAAATATGGGGTTCATCATTAATGTCAGGTTCCACGTGGCTGGAATAAAATGCTTCACCCCTGTTGGCAACATTATGGTTAATACGTTTTGCTGGTCCATCAGCAAACAGTTCATCGCGTTTGAAATCGCTCAATCCGTCAGGGTTTTGATACTGCGGTTTTAACAGTGGACCTTTTTCCAGAATGAGTACCGATTTTCCAGCTTGGACTAATGTATGAGCGATAGGCGCACCACCTGCACCACTTCCGATAATGACAACATCAAATTGTGTTTGCATAAACCGATACCTTTTTTAACCGTGATAATCACTGTTGACACCAAGGGGTTTTTCAATTGACCTGCGCCAGTCAAACTGGGTTTTTCCATTTTCATCGCGCAATCTTTCCGCCAGATAAGCCCACCCAGCAGCACCAACATTACCGCCATACTTGGGATGGGCAAAAGCACCCGTATAGGTGTGACGGCGCAACAATCTCAAGAAGTGGAGGGGACTGCTATATTTGCTTTTGTCCCAGCCATTGACGTTGTCGGTTGACATCTCTTTGTACAGTTCAACGTACATTTCGCGAGGCATTTCGTTCGGGTCTACGAAAGGATTGCGCTGACGGAGAACTCGGTCTATTTGTTCGAGGCAAATTTTGTAGTCAATGAGATAGTGGTTTTCTTCTCGTGCTAATATGTTGTCGATGAAATTTGTCGCCCCAACAGATTCGTCTAATTTATAGGCATAAGGGACTTGAGTTTCTGCCTGTTGACGGTCTAAAGAATTGTAATAACGGTTGACAAAGTTTTGTCCTTCTTCTGTGCGGAAAGGCAAAATATGGTCTACTAAACGCTGCAAAATGACGTATTCCCAATCATCAAAATTGAGCGGTTGAGTGCAAAAATCGGTGAAAAAGCGAGACCATTCTTTTCCATTGTCGAGAATGACTCTTTGAGGGTTAATTGGGTCTGGAATTGCTTGATTATCGACTATGAATTTATATGTATGAACTTCACCTTTGGGTACGAGAACTGATACAGCATAATAGCTTGTAGGTTCTCCTAAAAATTTAATATTTTTTAAGGGAATGGGTTCGTAAAGATTTGCAAATGTCCCGATGACGGTAACTCGATCTGGGGATGTTTCCCCCTGTTGTTGGTAAACAAATGTAACTCGGTTTCGGTCATAGTATTTCGTGGCGTCTATTCCATCGCTGTAGGTGTCAATGATGGGAAATCGCCAGGATTCACCGACACGCACTCGCAAGTCGTCATCCTTAAACTGACCGAAGTTATGGCGGGGGGCTGCATTTTTCTGAGCTAAAAACTTAGTGCAATGATTGAGTACGTACTGGTCATCTAGTTCTAAGATTTGAACAGACATGACTTGATAAATCCCTGATTAAATTTTATCTTTGTTTAACATTGTCAAAGAACCATTCTGGAATTCCTGGTACTCTCACAATATGTGTTTTGTGTGATGCACCAAAATATAGTACAAAGATTTATGCTTTGCCTATATTTTTTACATCATTGTTTATATATGGATGTTAGTACAGTCAGCTTATGCAGTTAATTAATCACATAATCAGGCAGATGCTGCCTAGCCGCCAAATCTCCGACCACCAAACAACTCATATACACGTATTTTTGTCAAGTTCATTTTTGACAAATTTTAATGCGTTTGCCCTAGCGGAATGTGAGTTAAAATGTTATTAGGTAACAAGTGAAACCTCATGGCATACAGCGATTTTACGGTTGGTAAAGTTAAGCAGGCATTTGGAATTCAGACAATTGAAGGTGTAACATTTTTCCCTGAAATTTCTCCAGTTGCACCAACTTCTACATTATTGGAGGTATTATCAGAAAATCTTCCACTTGCGGTTGCGCTACCAAGTGAAAAAGCAAAATCTGAATTACTAATTAGCCCAATTTTAGTTGAAGTTAGAAAGTATCTTAAGCGACAAATCAGCTTATTTTCAGGGCAGGAATTTACCGTTAATCCTGAAGTTGGACTATCGGGAGTGTGTGATTTTCTAATTAGTCGGTCGCCTGAACAATTAGAAGTTGAGTCTCCGGTTGTTGTGTTGGTAGAAGCGAAAAAAGCAGATATTAACAGTGGTATGGGACAATGTATGGCAGAAATGGTTGCAGCACAACAATTTAATCAGCAAGCAGGAGAAGAATCATTACTTATTTACGGTTGTGTTAGTAACGGATTGTTATGGCGATTTCTCAAACTCGAACAAAAACAAATAACAGTGGATTTTAAAGATTATTCCTTAGAGCCTGTATCTAACCTGTTAGGTAAACTGGTTTGGATGTGCAGTGGTTAATAACTCATATTAATATAGCATTTCTATTTGAATTACAAACACTTCGTGAGGGCAGGCGAGCCGTTGCTAGAAATATTCGCTCTTCATCTGGAATGCCACAATGCTCTTTTGTAGTAACAGATGTCCACAAGGACAACAAACAACTAAAAACGCTTATCAATTTTACTTTATATTTTGTGCGCTCTATATTTAAACTTCGCCACACTGCTTACTGTAGTGTGGCTTATATTTCAATACGGTTCAGTTAAGGGTCGCGAGGGGAGCACCAAACCCGGTATCTTCAAGATACCGGGTTTCTAAATAACTGCTTAACTGAACTGTATTGGCTTATATTTTGACTACAGTTTGGAGGTGCGATCTGCCACCAGATAGTGGCTTGCGAGTTTTAGGATGGGTCTAATGATTTCGTAACGTCCAGCTAAAAGTTCTCTAATCATCGAAGATGAAATTTTGGCTCTTCCGTACTTAGTGGGCTAATTTCATCTAAAACTTTCTTGAAAGCTTTGTGTACTCAGCTTTTCAAGCGTTATCTCAGCTAGATTTGTCCATAAAGCACTTAGTCAGCGCCTTGAAATCCCATATAATCAGGTTCAGATACGAAGCTTATTGATAATTTGGCCCACTAAGTGCGGAAGAGCCAGATACACCCGAAAAAATTATGCAGTTCGCTGGTTGCTGGAGCGATATGTCAGATGAAACATTTGCTGACTTCAGTGAAGAAATAATTGCACGTCGCCAGCAAGCTTTTTTGGGGAGAAGAAGCGATGAAACCAGCCCTGGTTGATACCAACATTTTATCCTTATTTTTTCGCAATCACCCCCTGGTAGTTGAAAACTTTGATGCATATATTAAAGAATATGGCAAAATCAACATCAGCATCATTACCTATTACGAAATAATTAGCGGATAAAGATATCCAAGTTTCTGGTGCAGTCCTCAGTGGAATATTTCTGACTAAATCTAACCAGATTAAGAGAAGCTAACTACAAAATACTTATAATTTCAGACTTTTTCAGACTGTTTTTTTTCAAAGAAAAGCTTAATGTTGATTTATTCGATCGCTTGCTGGAAGAGCGCAAGACAATGCGCGGAAACTAAAGTTTAAAAGCAACTTTTTTCAAAGCAAGAAACCTTAATATTGTACGAGAGAATTTTACAATGAGTGATATTGGACTGACTCATATAGCGCTCCCTGTCTCAGATGTTGAGCGCAGTATCAAATTTTATTCCACCTATGCGAGAATGGAGGTTCTTCATAGTCGCATTGATGCAGAAACAGGCGTGGCTGTTGTGTGGATATGCGATCGCCCTTGGCGCAAGCCGTACCCGGCTTATCGCGAAGCGCAACGAAGTTATCGCACGCGTCCATTCGTAATCGTTCTCATTCAGACAGATTCAGTACATCCCATTCTTTCACCTTTTGCACATCTTGGGGTTGGTTGTAAGAGTCGTGAGGACATGGATGCTCTGTGTGAGAGAGCGCGACAGGAAGGTGTGCTACTTGGGGAGCAAGAAGATTCTGGTTATCCTGTCGGGTACTGGGCTTTTTTGCGAGATCCAGATGGTCATACTCTTGAACTATCCTATGGGCAGGAAATTGGGTTAACTGTGGAGAAAACTTTTTAAATGACAACTATACTAGTGCTATACGGCTGTCATGATGGGGATGGGATTGTAGAGTTAAATAATGAAAACAGAACACGAAAGACAAGAAATAATCAAAGCTATCAACGTACTGCTAAATCAAGCTTATGACTGTACCTTAGATGAAATACTCGCACTCTTACAAAACATTGAAGATGAAGAGGATGAAGAGGATTTAAAATCTGTTAAAGAAGCCAGAGAAGAGATCCGCTTACACGGTACATTCTCTTGGGAAGAAATTAAAAAAGAAATTGCTGAAGAGAGAAAACAAGACGTGGCTTAATTGATGACTTACACAGTTAAATTCTCTCCTAGTGCAAGAAAGATGTTTAAGAAATTACCTCAAGACTTGCAAGACCGTATACAACCAAAAATAGATGCTTTAGCCACAGAACCTCGCCCTAGTGGGGTGAAAAAGTTGAAAGGCGAAGAAAATACCTACCGAATTAAAATTGGAAGTTATCGAGTAGTTTATGAAATAGAAGACGATGTATTGTTAGTTACTGCGATCAAAGTGGCTGGTCGGGGAGAGGTCTATAAAAATAAAAGTTGATAAGTAAAATCAAGCAAATAAAAACTAAAAGTATGTCCATTTAGGTACAGAAGATTCGGATTTACTGCAAGAGGCACATTTCTTTTCTCCTGAACCTTTGGCGCTTACTATTATCTAAATCACTTCAAAAAACCTCCATTTAGCACGTTAAGTACGCAAGAGCCGAAATACAAATCGACTCATAGTAATCGCACTGTCAAATTTCATCTTCAGCTTATTTTTGTCAAAAAAACTCTATCTCAAGCGTGACCTTGGGAAATGATTATCATGAGTTGATGCCTGTACACACCCGATCGCGATTTGATAAAAGCAAGTTAGACCAGACAGGTCAGGAATTCCATGTGTACGGTGCTTGTCTATTAAAAAAATAGCGTTCAAATTAAAATCTATCTTCAAGTTGCTTTATACTAACTTTTATGAACTACAAACAATATTCAAGCATTAATAAATAAGGAGTATCTATGACAACTGTTGAATACATCACTGAACCAGAATTTGATTCACTTTTAAAAGGCAACGAACCAGTTGTGTGTGATTTTACGGCAACTTGGTGTGGACCTTGTAAGATGATTGCTCCTTTAATAGATAAATTAGCTGAAGAATATGAAGACCGTGCAAAAGTAGTCAAGGTAGACCTTGACCAGAACCAAAGCCTTGCTAAAAGATTGGGCATTCGCAGTATCCCCACAGTCATGATTTACAAAAATGGAACTCTCATGGAAACCATTGTTGGGGTAACCCCTTATGAAACATTCACAACAGCTTTAACAAAGCTGCTTTAATGCCAGTATAAACCAATAAACCCAGTGACATTAAGTTAGAAGTGTCCCTGGGTAGAAAAATAAGAGTAGCTAATCTGTGCATTACTCTGATGCTTGTTTTCACGCGTCTTAGATCCCCCTAAATCCACGAACTACAAAATACTGATGATTTAAGACTTTTTCTGACTGTTCTTTTTCAATAGATAGCTTAATGTTAATTTAGTCGAGCACTTGCTTGAGGAGCGCACGACAATGCGCGGAAACTAAAGTTTAAAAGCAACTTTTTTCAAAGAAGGAGAATCAAAATGGTTAACTTCAAATCCGGATTAGTTCAGCAAAGTAGCAGTTCCGCATATTTAGTGCTGGGTGATTTATACACCTTTTTGGCAACTGGGGAAAGTACAAGCGGGGCGTATGCGCTATTAGAAATGGTGATGCAACCGCAAAGCACTATACCACCCCACATTCATGACGAAGCGGACGAAGCTCACTATATTCTAGAAGGTGAAATTGAGTACCAGCAAGAGGAGCAAACTATCGTCGCTACTTCTGGTAACTTCCTTCACTTTTCTAGAGGTCAGTGTCACAGTTTTAAGAATATTGGGTCAAATCCTGCAAAAATCTTGATGTGGGTTACACCAGCAGGACCCGAACAGTTTTTCGCAGAAGTAGGGCTTCCAGTGAAAGAACCCATGAGTGAGGAAGAAAAGCCCAGCCTTTTAGCTCCCCCCACTCCTACTGACATTGAAAAAGCTATTGAAATCGCTACGACAAAGTATAAAGTAAAATTTGTTCTCTAGGTTTAGTCTTTTGATACTTCTTCAGTAAGATTACTACTAGAACCTCTATGATAAGTACAGAGTATTTGCCAATTCTGTTGCTTTGACGTCACAAGATTTGGAGAAAAGCAATGAGTGAAGTGTCCAAAAAGCTCACCTTATTTCGTGCTGAACAAATTCGTCAACTCCCAGAGCAGTCCATGAACCACCCTCTCAATTCAAATTCGGAAATTCATGGCATATCGTTAAGCGATTTGGTAGGTTTTCAACGCCTCGGTTTTCACTTGATTCGGATTCCACCACACAAGGAATCGTTTGTTTACCATTCACATCAAAGCGAAGAAGAATTTGTTTACATTTTATCCGGTCAAGGTATTGCCGAAATTGATGGCGAAGAATATGAAGTGGGTGTAGGGGATTTTATGGGATTTCCAACACCCTCTGTTGCTCATCACCTGCGAAATCCATTTGATGAAGACTTGGTTTACCTATCAGGTGGCGAACGTCATGATATAGAAATTGTAGACTTCCCCAAGTTGAACAAGCGAGTTTTCTTTAAAAGTGGCAAAGCACAAATGGTAGATGTGGATAAATTAGATCCACTGTGGAGTTAGTAACTGTAAGTTGTGGGAAATTCCTTCAATAATCAAAAGCCTAGTTTTTCTACAAAACTAAGCTTTTACTGTGAAATTATCCAGATTGCTTATGCAGCTTTTACTTGGGCTTTTTTGTCAAGTAAGTTAATAATTGAAGCTTTTTCTAAAAGTCCGACAAGCACACCATTGTCACGAATAACAGCAAGTGTAGATAGCTTTCTTTGTTCTAGCAGTTGCACGACATCCATTAATGATTCGTCGGATTTTACAGTTGTCAACTGTTCAATTGGTCGCATAACTTCTGCGATCTCAGTTTCTGACCACGCTGCTGTTGGGATGACTCTCAAATTATCCACCGATACGGCTCCGACAAGCTGTCCGTTGTCATCTGTCACGAGGAAACGACTCCAGTTTTGCCAGTCTAAGATCCGTTGGTCAGCAAACTCTCGTAATGTCAGATGAGCAGAGACAATTGGACTATCAGTAGTGACGGCATCAGATGCCGTTAGACCTGTGAGTTTCTCTTGTACTCTCGCAAATTGCGCGGCATTTCCGGCATTTTGTAATAAGAAGAAACCGACTAACAAGTTCCAGAAGTTTGCAAAGCTACCAGATAACAACAGTGGGAGTAAACCGGAAGCGATGTGTTAGGTGAATTCTTGAAAGTATATTTAGACACTAGCGCCCTCAACCGGATTTTTGACGATCAGTCTCAGGCGCGAATCTATCTAGAAGCAACTTCAATGCAGCTAATTTTTTTGTTGGTTGAGCATGAATTTGTAGAACTGATATCTTCAGATGCTTTGGTATTTGAGACACAAAGAAACCCTTACAGTGACCGCCAAACCTTTGTTCTGAAAGTTCTCCAGAAAGCAAAGTACTTTCAGGAAATTTCTAGCGCCGTAACAACCACAGCTCAAGACATTGAGGTTCGCGATAGAATTAAGGGGGTAGACGCGCTACACCTTGCCTGTGCAGAAGTGGCAAGAGCAGACAGCTTCGTTACCTGTGATGACAGAATCATTAAGAAGTACACCGGCACTGTAGCGATTAAAACTCCTACTGAGTTGGCTGTGGCTTTAATTAACTCAGAAAATTAGGAGCTTTAAAGAACTATGACTCAAGCACTGTTTGTGCCTAAGAGCGATGAGGTTAGGTGTGAAGCGATTCAAGCGTTGGTTGAACGTTTAGGAATTGGGAAGGCTGCTTTCTTTATTAGAGAAACGATGTCACAGCCTGTCGATTATCTTAATGTGAAAGAGCATCTGTTTGGGAATATGACGGTTGCGGACGTTTGCAGTGAAATTCAACGTAATAAGTCGAGTTAAATAATGTTGAGGTGATGGCAACCGATATCTGAGTTGGGTTAGATGAAAAGTTAGCTGGTTTCCAACTAATCCGATATTGACCCAATCGGTGGGCTGGTGGTTCGCTACCGAAAGTCATTCCGGGGTTACAGCGACTGTGAGCGCGAACGGGAACCGTGTTATAAAAGCCACTCCTTTCACTCCCACTGGTAAAAAGAATTATCCCAGCCCACGATTGAGATAATGTAGTTTTTTCTCTTTGTTCTATCCACTATTGAAACCCATTCATTATGCAGCTTTCTTGAACAAAGCCCAAGTCCCTTAAATTACTTAAGTACCCAATCAAGAATGAATGAAGAGAAGTAATGGATGGTTTGCCTAAGTATTGGGTAGAGTTTTCTTTGATATCCTGGAGAAGTTTAGAAAACTGTCTCATATTAATTTCCTACATTTGAATTTAAAATTGATATCTTTCTTCCTTAAAATTTGCTCCGAAACGCACCTTCCTGTCAAATACTAAATTATTCTTCCATTGTTCCGTTGGCACTCCATCAGCGTGATGATTATCAAAAACCCTTTCTTCTTCATTTATTCTAATCGCAATTCCTTCATGGTGACCATTAGTTGAAATAGCATCTGACCCGGCAGGTAGGCTATCATCATAATAGAACAACCAGCAGCGCTACTTGGCGTGACGTTAGAGCCGGGACTTGCCGAACGAATTCTGGGTGCGATCGCGACGCCCGATTCTACGGCAGCATATGCAACATCGGCAGTTACAAATGAAGATGTAAGCAGCAGTGCAACAGGAAATGAGGCTTGCCAAGTTCCAGCAGCAAGAAGCAGTGCAAGCAAATTGCGAGCTTTTTTGGAAAATTTACCCATCAGTTTGTTAGAATTTAGATTCTTCTTTGATTAAGTTTCCTATGACTCAATTAGTCATCAACAATATAGATCCCATTCTTATTTACAAACTAGAAACTCTTGCTCGACAGCACGCTCGCTCCTTGCAAGAAGAATTGAAACATATTTTAGAGCAAGCCACGCAACCTATCACCAATCAAACCCAATCTGTCGATATCGCAACTGCTAGAGAAATGGTGGCACAAATTCAGGAGATGTTTGCAGGGCGCACATTTAGAGATAGTGCTGAACTTATCCGTGAGGATAGAGAACGGTGAGCCGCTATGTCGTAGATGCAAGCGTGGCTATCAAATGGTTCTTACCTCAAGTTTACGCTGATAGTGCGCGGAGTTTGCTTGCAGGTGACCACAGTTTGTTGGTTCCAGATTTGCTATATACAGAGGTAGGAAGTATCCTTTGGAAAGAAGTTCGTTTTGGTTTAGGTACTGCTGAAGAAGCAAGGCGGGTAGTTACAGTATTAAATGCACTACCTTTAGAGGTGTATCCCTCTAAGGCGTTCATGTCTCTTACTTTAGATATCGCACTACAAACGCAGCGAACTGTTTATGACAGCCTTTATTTAGCTTTAGCGACAACGCAAAAATGCCAAATGGTTACAGCCGATAGAAAATTTTACAATGCTCTCACAAGCAGCACTTTTGCAACTCATATTTTGTGGGTAGAAGATATTTAATTCTGTATTAAATATATCACGACCTTCAACAAAGGGAAATCTTTGAGAATTAAGCATCGCTTGTTTGTTTGTCTTCTTTTAACAGTGTTGCTAATTTTTGAGATGCCTTATGAGAGTTGTATGGCGACCATACATGATAAGTTTCACCTGGTTGCAGCGACAATATTTCTTCAACAGTTGCCATTTCTTGAACTAAAAACTGCATCACTTTCAGTTTGTCTGCGCGAGACAGCTTTTGCAAGGTCGGTAATAAGTCAGCGATGCTCATATTAATCTACAATTAAGAACTGGATACTTTACTATTTTCTCATGGATACTATTTTTGTAAAAGGGTAGTCAAAGCTCGCGTACTTAAATTTCTTTGTTTCATCTATTGCTGTCTTTACAGCAGTTTCACCAAATATAAACATTGAGCAAACTTTCACTTTTCTAGATGTCTCAGGTGCAAATACACCAGGAGACCTTACCCCAGATCCTACAATTCCGGGTGGAGTCAGGGCAAGATTTGATATTCCAAATATCGCTCCTAGCGATACTATACAGTTCATTTTACAACCGGACATTGTGAGGGACAATGGAGCGTTATTGACTTCAGTGGCTGGTTTGGAATTACGTGGGTATGTAGAAGTTTTTCTGGCAGCAACTTCTCCTGCTAGAGCGGCTACGCTTTTGATAACTCCTGAACAACGGGGGACATTCTTTAAAACTTTAGATACCGCTCCTCAATTGGATCAAGTTGTTTACAATCTTCCTACACCTCATGGTGGTTCTCTTTTCACCCTGACAAGATAATAGGAAAAATAGACTTAGAGGCCAATACTGCTCGGTTAATGACAGTTGAAGTGCCAGAAACCCGGTTTCTTTGAGAAACCGGGTTTCTGTTCCGGCTATCCCTTGCAGTATTGGTTCTGACATTTGGTAAAAGGTAGAAGTGTCAAGAAAGCAAAAGCCTAGTTTTTCTAAAAAACCAGGCTTTTACTGTGAAATTATCCAGAGTGCTCATGCAGCTTTTACTTGGGCTTTTTTGTCAAGTAAGTTAATAATTGAAGCTTTTTCTAAAAGTCCGACAAGCACGCCATTGTCACGAATAACAGCAAGTGTAGATAGCTTTCTTTGTTCTAGCAGTTGCACGACATCCATTAATGATTCGTCGGATTTTACAGTTGTCAACTGTTCAATTGGTCGCATAACTTCTTTAATGTGAGTTTCTGACCACGCTGCTGTTGGGATGATTCTCAAATTATCCACCGATACGGCTCCGACAAGCTGTCCGTTGTCATCTGTCACGAGGAAACGACTCCAGTTTTGCCAGTCTAAGATCCGTTGGTCAGCAAACTCTCGTAATGTCAGATGAGCAGAGACAATTGGACTATCAGTAGTGACTGCATCCGCCGCAGTTAGACCTGTGAGTTTCTCTTGTACTCTAGCAAATTGCGCGGCATTTCCGGCATTTTGTAATAAGAAGAAACCGACTAACAAGTTCCAGAAGTTTGCAAAGCTACCAGATAACAACAGTGGGAGTACACCGGAAGCGATCGCAATCCAACCAAAGATTTGACCAACTCGACTGGCAAAAACAATACCCCGATAAGGATTTCCTGTCAGCTTCCACACAAGAGCTTTTAAGATATTTCCACCATCGAGAGGTAAACCTGGTATGAGATTAAACAGTGCTAATGCTAAATTTACAGAAGCCAGAACACCAAGTATTGCGGCTATCGGTCCATTCGGTGCGATCGCCCTTGGCGCAAGCTGTACCCAGCTTATCGCAATCCCAACACCTGTCAGTATACCGAATAACAATAAGCTCACCAGAGGACCTGCAATTGCAACCCAAAAAGCCTCAGCAGGAGTTTTCGACTCTTTTTCTAAACTTGCCAATCCACCAAATATAAACAGTGTAATTGATTTGACATCTATTCCTTGGCGAAGAGCGACAAAGCTATGTCCCAATTCATGCGCGACAACAGAGCTAAAGAGTAACACTGCTGTCACCAATCCCAGTATGACTGCTAAAGCTGCACCCAACTGCGGGAATTGCGCTGCTAATCCACTGCTGTAGCTGAGAGTCACTAAGCCTAGGACAAAAAACCAAGATGGATGGATGTAGAAGGGAATCCCGAAGAGGTTGCCAACGCGAATTGTGCCATTCATGTCGTTCACCTTTAATTTCAATATGGTGGTTTTGTTTTCTTTTTCTTGATGTTCCTATCGTAACGAAATGTTAAGTGTTTCTCATCTTTTCAACTGTCGTGGTGTCCGTTCCTCAAGGTGCGGTTTTCACACATCTTTGTGGCATTTCTTACAAGCGGAAAGGCAGAGAACAGAAGGGTGTTGTCCCTTACACGGAAAAAGCCATATCCAATGCTTGCTGTACAACTTAGGAGTGTTGATTAATTTAGAACTTTAAAAACTCTATTCTTTGGAGATGTCTATGAGTTACTCAAAGCGTCGCAAGCAATCAGTGGGACACGAGCGCAAGTCTGTTGAGGAAATATATCGAGAAGTTCCTTTGTGGAAATCACCGTTTGTCTGGCTTTGTGGTTCGGCTGGTGCGTTGTTAATTGGCGTTCCTTTGTTGCTGGATGGGTTAACTCATCGAGTGGCTGGAGTGTTGATGGTAGACGTTTCTCAGTCAAATCAGCCTTTTAAAGAGTCTTTAAAAGTGCTTTGTCGTCAATACAGTGAATCTTTGGTTGAGGGCGATACCCGCATTCAAGGGAAGTTTGCAGATGTAGCAACAATATTGGGCAATCAGAAATTTATTGAACGAGATCGGTTACTTTTACAAAAGCAATGCCAACAGGTGATGGTTCCTCCTTCTGGAGTTGGTAAAATTCCTGGAACTTCTTTACTAGAAGCACTTTCGCGGATGGAAACGGAGATTCAGCACCAGCAAAGTCTAGGTAACACTCAACCTGTCGCAGCGATCGTAGCGATTAATTCAGCAGAATTAGTGAACCAGCAACCACAGAATTTTAGTTTGATTAAATCAAAAATTGAGCGCGTTGTACAAAAGGGAGGTGCAGTAGCAATTATCGGTTCATCTGTTAATTTGGAAAACCAATTAAGCCAACAGTTGATGCAGGTAAAAAATACGCAAATTTGTACTTACGCTGATAGCCAGACTTGCATTGAAGGGCTGTTTGAAATAGCCAGAAAATAATCTTGTTCAAGTGATTGCTAGATATTAACTATCGGCAAATATAGCAATTCCCACTTTCGTGAGGTACAGAATAATGAATTAACCGCAGATGAACGCGGATGGACGCTGATAAATTTGTACCTCAACAGACTAGGAAACGCTATATGCTAAATATTTAAGGAGAAAAAGGAGACAAGTATGTTGTTACCAGAACTGTCACCCAAAAGCAAAGCTAGACTAAAAGCTTGGCTGAAACTTCCTCTGAAAATTATTCAAAGATTACCCGATCGCGATCGGGCTGATATGAAAGCAGCAATTGAAAAATACGCCAAGTTGAATTTAGCTAGATCGCAAATTTCTAAATATAACACCATTCGCTCTCTTCGTTTGGGACGAGATCGGCGTCAAATTACCCAATTTATCGTGATTTTAGCAGGTTCTTTAACATTTTCTGTAGCTCCGCAACTGCTTGCTAAACAAGTAGGAAGAGGACCAATGGCAATTTCCGCAGGTTTATTAGGTGGTGGTTTAGCTAGCTTTTACGCTCATGCAAATGCTACTAAAGTGCTTACAGGAATCAAGCTGAAAAATCAGACTCAAAATACCCGTAAAGCAATTGCTGACCAGAACAAATAAAGGAAAAATCATGTATTCAGAAGAATTTGAATTACCAGAAAGTAGCCTTCAAGAGACTTACACCAAAACTCAACTACAGATGCTGGATGACTTGGAGGGTTATCATAATGGCAAACCAGAAAAATAAGCTTTAATCATTAGCATAGGTTTGAGCGTTATTGAAGCAGTAGTCGCTTATTCAATGTTAGCATCTGTAGGTGTTTTTATTGCCGCGATCGTAGCATCATTTCCTATAGTTTTACTGTGGGCTATTGCTAATTACCACGCAGAAAAGGTGGAGCTTCCAGAAGTATACGATAAGTTAGTGGAGCAATATTATGACAATGTTCAATGATGGTCAAGATAATTTTTCTCAAGAACACTTCAATCAAGTAGAAATTAGTGATGAGGCTTTACAAATGATTGCTTTGATTACCGACGAACAAGAATATAGAGAACAGTTGATTGATAGTCGCCTGCAATGGATTTCTGATAATGACCCTCACAGTCACTTGAAAAACTTTTATATGGTTGACTGTCAGTGTGAAATCAATTTTTTTCTCTCTCGCAAACAAGAATTAGTTAGAGAAAGAGACGGACATATTCATCATATAAAACAGCAATATGAACAGGAATTACAACAAATTCAAACTGTAGAGCCACCGGAATCAGATGTACCGATAATAGGACCAGAACATTTAGTGAAGGAAAGAATTCAACAATGGCGGGAGCAAGAACTCTGCACGAAAGAAAAGAAATGTCACAAAGATATTCAAATTATTGCTGATAGATATAATCGTTTGCAAGAGCAATGCGACCAGCGAATTCATCAAGCTAGCACTAATTATCAAGAAGCATTACGCTTGTGGAGAGAAGAACATAATAAAGATATATAGTAAAAGTGTCTCTGCATATAGCTTTGAGCCATTTCTAGGAGAACTTTTAAATGCCTATCGACGCATCTCGCCAAATCGCTGAAACCCTATATTTTCCGTTGAGATGCGTCGATGCCTTACAGGGAGAGGGTTTGAGGTATGTGTTGCGAGCAATTTTTGGGAAAATGTACTATACTTTTTCTAGATGCGTCGATTTGGCGTCTGAAACCCTTACTGGGTAAGGTCTCCTGGACGAACTCCCCACCGATTGGGTCAATTCGGATTAGTTGGAAACATCAAGCTGAGAGCAAAGCTCAGGATAACGATGCCCCACCGATTGGGTCAATTCGGATTAGTTGGAAACATTCATCATCAGAATGCCGCCAGATAAATCAACGAGTTGTCCCCACCGATTGGGTCAATTCGGATTAGTTGGAAACATTTGTTTTTAAAGCTCCGGTAATATCTACATCAACTGCCCCCACCGATTGGGTCAATTCGGATTAGTTGGAAACTTATCTTTGCCGTCTAAAACTTCTCCGTGCAAAGAAGGCCCCCCACCGATTGGGTCAATTCGGATTAGTTGGAAACCAAGGATGGAACTTGACTTTCCACCTGGACGAATTCCCCACCGATTGGGTCAATTCGGATTAGTTGGAAACAATAAGAGTTTGTATCTATAAGTGGATATAAGCTGAGAAGTCCCCACCGATTGGGTCAATTCGGATTAGTTGGAAACACTGATTAAACCGACTGTCCCACCGAAAGCGCTATCCCCCACCGATTGGGTCAATTCGGATTAGTTGGAAACATTAGGCTATCTGGTAATCTTATATATTCCTTACACCCCACCGATTGGGTCAATTCGGATTAGTTGGAAACAATCATTGTTTTGTCCATTGTCATATCAGGCTTTACTGGCCCCCACCGATTGGGTCAATTCGGATTAGTTGGAAACTTAGAACGGTTAAAAGTGGTCTCTTGTTGGTACTTTCCCCCACCGATTGGGTCAATTCGGATTAGTTGGAAACAATCCAGAGATTAGCCTGGATTCTGTCTTCAAACAATAAAGCCCCACCGATTGCAATACTGCTCGGTTAAGGGAAATAAAGGGTAAAACAGTGTCAAATGTGTTCGCGTATTAAAAACGATAACTGAAAGCGGATGGGCAAGGTTATTTTTTGTCTTTGAGACTTTCGTACAAATCTATCCAGTTTTGTCTGAGAGAATGAATCGTATTTTTTAAGGTGTCGATTTGCATTCTTCGTGTAACTTGCATAACAGCATCAATATGAGCGGGGCTTCCAGCTTTCCCCAAATGCTTATATTTACTTAATTTATTAGGAGTTTGCGTAGGGAAAATCGGCATTTGAGCGTGCAACTTATAGTACCAGTAAGTTCCTTTTTGACCGCGTGCCTGGTAGCGCAGGACACAACAACCTTCGGGTGCAACTTCTCCTGAAGCTTGAATTTGTTGAATTTGTAGTTGTAGAGTAGCGATCGCTTGCTGTAAGAGTTCGGCTCTGGCAATAATATCGTCAGTTTTCGTAGGCATCAATTGGAATTGGGGAAAGATAGAGTTCTCGAATAGATTACGAGAACAAAAAGTGTTTTAATCAATATTATCTTATACGAAATTTCACTTCAAAACTGAGTGCTAATGATGCTAGTTAACTTTGAATTCAACAATCAAATCCTAAATCGGGCACAATTACTGCTGGCTCTTAACCAGATCATCCCTACCGAGTCGATTATGGCAGCGATTACAACAACGAGTAGTACCGCACGGCGTCAAAGAATACTTCCTACACACGTAGTAATCTCTCTAGTAATCGCCATGAGTTTTTGGTCCTCCGATTCAATCGTGGATGTATTGAAAAATCTCATTCAGGGTTTTAATTCTTTGCAAATCCCCTTTAAGAGACGTTTTAAGATACCAACATCTTCATCAATAAGTGAAGCTAGACAACGAATTGGTGCTGCTGTTATGACTCGTTTATTTGAAATTGTTGCAAAACCTTTAGCAACAATTAAAACACCAGGTGCTTTTTTGGGTGGACTGAGAATAATGGCTTTGGATGGCACAGTTTTTGATGTTCCTGATACAGAAACTAATGCTAAAGTATTTGGTTACCCTGGTTCTCGTCCTGGTACAAATCCGGCTTTTCCCAAAGCTAGGTTAACTTTTTTAGTCGAAGCAGGAACTCATTTAATTATCGACATATTTTGTTGTCCATATCGAATTGGAGAGAGAAAAGGAGCTTTAAAGCTATTAAGAAGTGTTGAGGAGAGTATGTTGTTAATGTGGGACAGAGGACTGCACTCATTTAAAATGATTCATGCTGCAATCAAACAAAAATGTCATATTCTTGGTCGCGTGCCATCTCATGTAAAATTTGAGTTTGTTAAAGCTTTTCCTGATGGTTCCTATCTAAGTTGGCTTGCTCCTGATGGAAAGTCAAGAAAGAAGGGAGCGACGAAAATACCTGTTCGTGTCATTGAATATATTATTGAAGTTGAGGGTGTAGAAAAGGTGTATCGTTTAGTAACTGATTTGATGGATATTTCAACTTTTCCTGCATTGCTCTTAGCCCAAGAATACCATCAACGGTGGGAAGCTGAGAACACCTTGGATGAGTTAAAAGTCCATCTGAACGGTCGTAAAATTCCTATCCGCTCGAAGAATCCTCGTGAAGTTATCCAAGAAATTTATGGTTGGTTACTAGGACACTATTGTATACGTTATTTAATGTTTCAAAGTGCAGCAATCAAGGGAATATCTCCCCTAAGTTTAAGTTTTACCAGTTCTCTAAGAGTTGTCAGACGTGCTATTCCTCAGTTTCAACAGCAAGTTAATCATTCTCTTGAGAATATGAATATATATTTTAGCTGGTTAATCTGGGAAATCTTAGACTTACAAATACCACCAACCTCAGGCAGAACTAATCCGAGGGTAATCAAGAAAACTCGTTCTAAATTTAAAACTAAAAAACGATGTCATAGAAATAATTATACTCCCCGGCAACAACTATCTTTTACAATTTTTACAACCGCTAGTTGACATCATCTAGTAGTAGAAGATAGTTGAACTAGATAGAAAATTAAAAGGGACAAGGTTTAGAGATTTTTTCAATTAAATATAAACATTCTTGAGAGATACTTGCTCATCTCTTGTGGGTTCATTTATACAAATTTCTCTCATTTTTGTTCTCGTAAATAAAACGAGAACAGTTTCTTCGGAATTTTAGGCTTCACTTTCCCTTAACCGAGCAGTATTGTAATTGCTTCTGGTTATTCGCATCTGATTGGGACTGGTTGACTAGTACTTTTCTAGAAATGGCTCCCAATGCAGCTATTTCACCCAGCCCGCGCAATAGAGGTTGTTTGCTAATAGTTCCAGTCAAGATGCACACCATTGATGCAGCCATTGCGATCGGAAATACTTGAGCTAGTTTCATTTTTACTACTCACTCATTGTTGACTGTGATGTCTTTAGTTTAAGGAGTTGGTGGAAAATGATATTTCCATTTGCGATCGCAGTCACTTGAAGTAGTTGTCATGAATCATATATACCAGAACAAATGAAAATTTTTCTTCCCCCACTCCCTACTCCCTACTCCCCACTCCCTTTTTCATTAACACGGATAATGCATATTCCACCTATGAGTTTTGGCTCTTCAGTACTTGTTATGCTAAAATAACAAGTACTGAAGAGGGAACAGGGAACAGGGAACGGGGAACAGTGAAGAAAGAAACGAAGTTTTCTGTTTGCCTTGCCTGATAACATTTTTGTAAATCTAACAGTTATGGTAAGGAAAAAAGGTATTAAAGCTTTAACGGAAATTCTGGATATAGAAGGGGTAAAAGTCATATCCCATCGGCTTCATGCTGGAATTGGACTTATACTACAAACCGAATCAATTTCTGATTATAGTATTTGCCTACGTTGTGGAACCGTAAGTCATAGATTACATCAAAATCATCGATACATAGTAAAAGACTTACCATTTGGAGAAAAACCAGTTTTTTTAGAAATAAACTTTTATACAATTCAAATGTGAGGTGTGTAAAAAACCTTTTAGTGAAGAATTAGATTTCGTAAGCCGAAAAAGGACATATACAAAAAGATTAGCTCAAAAAATAATACAAGACGTTTTAGAAAACGATATTCACAGTGTTGCATCCAAAGGAATTGTGACGACAGAAGAAATAGAAAGAATGTTAAAAGATGCATCTACAGGATTATCTTCATCAAAACATGACGGATTAAAAAGACTGGGAATTGACGAAATAGCTTTGGTGAAAGGTCATGGAAATTACTGTGCAGTCTTAACAGATTTGGATACATCTAAACCAATTACAATTTTACATGGGCGCACACAAGAAGTCATAAGAGAAATCTTAATTGAATGGGGGAATGATGTTTTAGATAAAATAGAAGAAGTGAGTATAGATTTATGGCAAGGTTATAAAAGTTTAGTGAAAGAATTAATGCCTCATGCACAAGTAGTGGCTGACAGATTTCATGTAATGGTACAGATAAACAAGGAACTAGATACACAAAGAAAGAGAGAAAAAAGTCAAATAGAATCAGTTATAAAAAAAGCGGAATCTCCTCAAGATAAAGCAGACAGTGAAAAAATTTTACAAGGACTTACAAAAAGTAAATATATTTTACTTAAGAATGAAGAAGATCTAAATCAAGTCCAACAAGAGAAATTAATTGAAGTCAAACAAGTTTCTCCTAGTCTAAAAATCATGCATGAATTAAAAGAGGAAATTCGACAAATTTTTGAAACAATAAGTAATTGGGAAGCCGGATTATTTAAACTAGGAACATGGTTATTTAAAGCGAAAAAACATTTTCCTAAGAGCTATAACACAATACTTCGTTGGCTAGATGAGATCGTTGCTTACTTTGATAATAGGACAACAAGCGGAGTTGTAGAAGGTATTAATAACAAACTCAAGCTCATCAAACGCGCTGCTTATGGTTTTAGAAATTTTGACAACTTTCGAATTCGGTGCCTATTAACTTGGCATTTCAATTGCTAACTAAACATTGATGAATTTTGATAATCTTGAGGGTTTTCATGGCAGAGATTAATGATTTTAAAGACTTAAAAATCTGGCAAAAAGGTATGGATATAGCCGAAAAGTGCTATTTTTTGACTAAACCTTTTCCCAAAGACGAGTTATATGGCATGGTACAACAAATTAGGAAATCCGCTGTCTCTATTCCAGCCAATATAGCCGAGGGATATGGAAGAAGATCGACACTTGAATACATTAGATTTCTGAATATTGCTCAAGGCTCGGTTAATGAATTAGAAACACACGTTATTCTATCGCATCGGGTAGGTCTATCTAAACAAGAAGATATAGAACCAATTATTTCTTTGCTACGAGAAGAGAGTCGAATGATTATTGCCCTCATTAAGAAGCTAGAATAACGCTCTCTTCCCTTTTTTCCTTTTTCCTTTTTCCTTTCTTCACTGTTCCCTGTTCCCTGTTCCCTGTTCCCTCTTCAGTACTTGTTATTTTAGCATAACAAGTACTGAAGAACCTGAGTTTTAATGAGAAATAAGAAAACACAAACCCCAAAAGCGTGGTGAAAGTGTATGGTAAATCTTCATCGAGTGATGATTATTGCAGACGGCGATAATGCTTTTATGGCAGCGCAAAACTTTAATCGTAAAATAAACTGGCATAAAGTGCGTGATTACTTAGCAGATCCAAAAGAGGGTAGAGAACTCATTGAAATGGTAATTTATCTTGGTCTACCTCCTGCAAGAGAAAGATTTGAAGAACAGCGAAAAAGCAAAGAAAAATTTATATACTGGGCAAGGAGTAATGGTTTTTTAGTTGTAGCGAAAGAAGGAAAAGCTAAAGGAGATGATTACGAGAATAATGTTGACGTTGTCATGGCAATCGATGCTATTGAGTTAGCGTTAGAAGTTAAACCAGATATTGTTGTTTTAGTGACGGGTGATTCTGATTTTGCCTATTTAGCAGAAAAACTGAGAAGACGAGGAATACGGGTTGAGGTAGCTTCAGTCGAACAATCGCTAGGAAGTGAATTAAAAAATTCAGCTAATAGCGTAGTGGATTTAACAGAGGTGTTTGATAAATTTGACCAACATGATACTAACCAAAATTATCACCGGATTGGTAGTTCTAATGTCTTTGATTCATAAATGCAGAAGGCTGGAGTAAACAAAAAAAGAAAGGAGTGATTCATGGGGACAGTGAATGGCAAATTAATTACTCAAGAACGCAATCAGTTAGATGAACTGACACAAAGAACTGAGAAAATCATTCGACGTTGTGAATCTTTGGAATCTCAAGTTTCTGCTATTACCAAACAAGATTATCCACAATATTTGCAAAAGGTAAGTTATGAGGTGAATCATGTCAAATCCTTTTTGCAAAAGCTTGATAAAAGAATTGGCTTTTTAGAGGAGGTAACATCCAACCAAGCTAAACAGTTGTTGTTTTTCAAGATTAGTAATGTTATTGGCTTGGTAGGTTTATTGTTGATATTTTTCATAAATCATTTGCCTGAATACGAGCGCGATCGATCTCAAAAACGAACGCAGTCTGTGGAATTCATTCAACAAGAATTTAAGTAAGTAGTTCGTAGTAGCAGTGCATACGCTAAAGCGCTACTACGAACCAATTACAAAGAATTTACCCGAACGTGGGTTAAGAATTAGAACAAAGTGAGGAAATCAGATGAGAGCAATTGTTAACGGCAAATTGGTCGATTTACCCCAAGGGACAACTGTTGAAGAATTAAGAAAAAAACTGCCGGAAATTGGTCAGGATGATGTGATGGAAGAAGGCTTTAGCGGAACTCGTCCTTTAAAAAATAATGAAGCACTCAAGGAAGGTTCTAAGGTTTGGAGTGTACCTAAAATTGTGAAGGGGTAATCAAGTTGTGGATTGTGAAATATTGTGCAGGTGAAGTATGGCAGTTACAATAAGTCAAGAAAAATCTGGATTTAAACCGAGTTCGCGAACTCTAGAAGAACTCAAATTGTTAGAAAAAGTTGCAAAAAATGTCATTGTTGGTAGCAAGACAGTCGGCGATATTAGATATACGGCGGTTCTCATTAAGGGTATGCCTTTATCTTCCAAAAAATTTACTGTTTCTAACACAGATGTTTTGTTTTTATTACCACCAGATTACCCGCGCCTTCCTCCCATTGGCTGCTATCTAAATTATCCCTGGAATACGCTAGGAGAGGGAGACCATCACTTTACCCGTCAAAGTTACTATGGTGCGCCATTTTTGAGTGAAGAAGGATGGTATTGGTATTGCGTGGGTTTGGGGGGAGGATTTAACCATGATGTCTGGTTGAATTCTTGGAGACCCAGTCAGAATCCTGAGAAGGGTCACAATCTTGCGACTTTGTTTGTTACAGCACGTCACGCAATTAATAGCGATGATTGATTGTCATTTGTCATTTGTAAAGGTTTTAGCGTGTTTACATACCTTTAGAGACTTCTGTTTTTTCCCACCAACCACTAACCACTGTACGGGCGCAATGCCTTGCGCCCCTACCAACCACTAACCACTGTACGGGCGCAATGCCTTGCGCCCCTACCAACTACTAACCACTGTACGGGCGCAATGCCTTGCGCCCCTACCAACCACTAACAACTAACAACTAACCATGAACAAACCTGTTGCCATTTCTTTTCATGTACCACCAAAAATGTGGTCTGAATTTCAGGAATCTATGCTCAAATCTAGAATGTTTAATGAAGAAGTCATTGGTTTTTTCTTTTGTCAGCGCCATCAAGTTTCAAAACGTAAAATCCGGTATATCCCTAAAACTTGGGTTGTTCCTTCGTCTGACTGCTACGAACATCAATCTGCAACTGGATTGATATTAAAACAGCCTTTTCATTCCTATCTATTGGAAAATTATCTTCAACCTGGGTTAGATGTAGTTCACATTCATACTCATGCAGGTCGAGGAATGCCTGATTTTTCCTATATTGACGATCGCTATGAGTCGGAATATGCTCAATTTATCTCATCTGGGTTTCCCCAAAAACCTCGTTTGATTTCTGGGGTATTTGATGAAGATTTTCAGTCTTGTCAATTTCGGATGTGGGATAGGAAAGGACGGAAGTTTGAGAAGGTTAAATTCTGTAATTCATTGTTTGAAGTCGCGACTAATGAAGATGAGATGAACAATCCAGATTTGATGTTTGCTCGACAAAAAATATTTGGAGAAGCTAATCAAAGGCTGCTCAACGAACTCAAAGTAGCATTAATTGGTTGTGGCGGTATTGGTTCAATTTTTGCAGAATTGTTGGGACGTTTGGGTGTAAAAAATTGGGTCTTAATTGACCCCGATAAATTAGAGACTCTGAATCTCAATCGAATGCCTGGTGCTACACAAGAAATGGTAGAACAAAGATGGCATAAAGTGTATTATGTCAAGCATCTTATCAAAAGAATTTACAGTGAAGGTTCTTGTGTTAAAACAATACCAACTTCAATTGAAAGTGAGTTAGCCAAGCAAGAAATAGCAACTTGCGATTTAATTGTGGTAGCAACAGACAACCACCTTTCTCGCAAAATTGCTCAAGAATTAGCGTTGGAATATATGCGTCCTCTGGTCTGTTTGGGAACTCACATAGATATGAAACAAGACCATACACCGCGAATGTATTGTAGAGTGACCGTTCCTCCTGTGGGTGGTGGTTGGTGTTTGATGTGCGGTAATATTATTAGCCTGCAAAGGGCTGCTTTAGAGTCTGCACCTTCTGAAATTCATCAAATGGCTGCGGGTGCAGGTTACATAGAAGGTGTAAATGACCCAGCAGTATTTTGGTTGAATAGTATCTGTGCAAGTACGGGTGTGGGTGTGATTCACGGGATGGTGAGCGGTTTTTTGAATGTAGATTCCGGGATTGACTGGGTTTATGAGTTTCCCAGTAGTGATTGGCGCAAGACGAATACTGAGTATTTGCGGTCTGATGATTGTTTCTTTTGCTGTTGAGAAAAGCGATCGCCTCAACGTTTGATTTTTCAACGAATGATACCATTTCGCATTAATTGCGATACATATAAATTCTTTCCATTATTCTTGGCAGCCTTTATCCTGTTTTATCCTGCTTCCGGTTGCTTTGTCAGTCTTTCCCAAGCTACTCTCATGGACATTGAACCGAAACGCCATGAGCAAAATATGGCACGTTGGGCTTTAGCTGGGTCTGTGGGAAATGTCATTGGTCCAGTGGTGTTAGCGGTTGCTGTGGGATTACATCAAAGTTGGCGGAGTGCATTTTTTATCTTGGCTGTTCTAACAGTATTGCTGTTGGGAATGGTGTGGAAGTATCGAAAAGCAATTCCAACTGCACCTGACAAAATTGATGAACCAATACAGGGTTTTAGAGAGGCTATAGGTAATGCGATCGCAGCTTTAAAACGGCGTAAAGTGCTGCTTTGGTTAACTTTGTTGCAATTTTCCGATTTAATGCTGGATATTTTGCGTGGCTTTTTGGCACTGTATTTTGTTGATGTTATTGGTGCAAGCAATACGCAGGCTAGTTTTGCTATGACTATCTGGTTAGGGTTTGGCTTGCTAGGGGATTTTTTGCTCATTCCTTTGCTAGAAAGAGTGAGGGGAATTGCTTACTTAAAATTAAGCGCCATAATTGTTTTGTTTCTGTACCCGGCTTTTTTGCTCGTACCAAACATCAATATCAAGTTATTAATTCTCGGTTTGCTGGGTTTGTTTAATGCAGGTTGGTACTCAATTCTCCAAGGACAATTGTATACAGCAATGCCGGGACAGAGTGGTACAGTCATGACATTGAGTAACTTATTTGGTTTTGTGGGTGGTTTAATGCCGCTAGCATTGGGTTTGTTTGCTCAACATTATGGTTTACAAAATACCATGTGGTTGTTACTTGCAGCACCTGTCGCTCTGTTAATAGGACTTTTAAAGTTTTCTGGTTAAAACGAGCAACGTAAGATATAATAAAACCAACTTTTTTCGCAGGAGGTGCCTAGTCTGACAGATCGTCCAGACGACCCAGCCGTTGCAAAACTGTACGAAGCAATTGGTGACCTTGTTGTCTTTGCGGTTAATTCAAATAAGGAATTTTTGAGATGGGGAGTAGTTGAAATTGTCCTTATGTCAGAAGAGTTGTCAGCTATTGTGCAAAAGCTAAAAAACTCAGATCCAGAGATACGCGAGAATGCGTTGGACAAAATAGGTACACTTAAGCCAAGTAATGCCCTAGATATTATCCAACATTTTTTATCAGATGCAGACCCTGAAGTACGTGGTACTGCGGCTTGTAACTTAGGAGAAATTCGCGATCGCCGTGCTGTACCATACCTCATTAATGTAGCAAGAGTTGATTCCACCGAAGAAGTTCGTGCAGACGCTTTATTAGCGCTGGCTGAGTATCGAAGTTCTGAAATACTTAATTGTTTAGTCGATGAAGTGTACCGCGAAAAACGTTCGAGACGACCCAGACAAGAAGTTGCAAGGCAACTGAAGCACTACGATACTGAGTCATCTGTGGATGCATTAATAATATTACTTCAAGATGAGGACGTTTACGTGAGAATTCCTACAGTAGATTCGCTCAAAGAACTAAATCGTCCTAGATTGCGTGAGGTTTGGGAAAAGGCAATGGATGATGAAAGTTATTATGTGACGGAGATAGCTAGGGAAGCACTTGCTCATTTAGATTCGTTCGTTTCAACAAAGCCTATATAAAGCATGAGCAAACCGACCCTTACTATTAATCCAGAAATTTATGCCAATTTACTGGCTGAATATCAACCCAAGGTGTTACTTAAAAGATAAAGTGGCAGTTTTTAAAGTATAAAGTGGCAGAGCCAGGGGAGCTAGAACGCTTATTTTCCCGTTATACATGATTTGCAAGCGATCGCATTAAAATCTCTCAAATACACGAACACTATAGGTTTTTGACTGCTGCCACTTTTTGGTTTTAAAACTGCCACTGTGACTTAAAGGAATTTTTTGCCGCAATGGCATGCTTTTACTTTAATTTAAGTCCGGCAACTTTATACTTTAAATAGTTGCTTGTTAGTCTCTAGGGTAAAAACAGAGCCATTCTCCTACAATTTGGTTAGGTCAAATATATTAACGCTCTCTAAGTGTATAAGGATAAACGGCAAGTTTTTGCTTTGCATTTGAACTACTGGCAGAATTTTAGTTTAAACAAAGGTACTTTATAAGATAGCGATCGCTACCATTATACTCCAGTTTCAACTGTAATCTTGCCATGAGTTCAAATCCAAGGTAAAAGTTTGCCGAAAGTCTCTTAACACTTCCCCAAGTAAATAGGCTTAGAATGATGAATTTCATAAGAGTTGCAGCCTTTTCATTCTACAGACTTAGAGGAAACTCGTTAAAGTATAAAGTTGCCTCCCTCAAATTAAAGTAAAAGCATGCCACTGCGGCAAAAAATTCCTTTAAGTCACAGCCACTTTTTGTTTTAAGCAACAGCTGCGGCCACTTTATGCTTTAAGAACGGCCACTTTATCCTTTAAGTAACATAGTTGTGCAAATTTATCCTTCTACCCTGTGCAAATTTATAGGTAAAGTAACAGAGCAAAAAGCTCGTGAAGAAGTAGTAGAATATCGTTTCCAACTAATCCGAATTGACCCAATCGGTGGGGTTGAGCTTGCACGGCTTGCCGCAACAAGAATGTACAGCTAAGAGTTTCCAACTAATCCGAATTGACCCAATCGGTGGGGAGTTCGTCTAGGAGACCTTACCCAGTAAAGGTTCCAGCCCCCAAATCGACACCACTGATGGAATTATAGTATATCCTCCCAAAAATTTAGCAAAACACATAGCTCAAACCTTTGTCTAGTAAGCAATCGACACCACTCAACGAAAAATATAGGGTTTCAGCAATTCAGCGAGTGGTGTCGATGAACATCTGAAAGTGACCCTCAAAGAACCCTCAAACATAGATAACATAATACTTTGGCGGTGGTTGGGGTGCTTCCCCACCAATAGTCCACACCCTCGAAACCGCTTCCGTGAGATATCCAATCAAACTGGACATTATCCTTCACTGGCTTAACTAACTTTTTCACCTGTTTGTCAGGTTGCCAATTATGATTCAGTTACAATTAATGGGAAACACTACGGCGTGGAAGTGCGAGGTAAAGTCTTTGATCATCTCTCAACAACAGGAATGATAAAAGATGATTTGGTAAATGATTTCCACTGTCAAAGCGAACAATTTGATATTAAATATTTAGAATTTTTGTAGTGCGATAGAGTTGAAACTATTGGATAGAAAATTGATATGAGTGGTGGACTATATAAAATTTTGGAAAAAATTAGAGTTAGACCTGGGATGTATATTGGTAAAGCTTCTGTCACTGTCCTGTTTGATTTTTTAGTGGGTTATAAAACTGCTAGAAGAGAATTAGGTATTGAACTGACTGATGAGGATGCTGATTTTTGTGAGCATTTTCATGAATTTGTCGAAAGAAAGCATCATTTACGGACTTCTAACTCTTGGGCGAAGATAATCATGCTGTATTGCCATCATGAGAAAGAGGGTTTTGATAATTTCTATAAGTTGTTAGATGAGTTTAAAAACCGAGATAAAAGTTTAGAGGTAACTTAAACCTGATTTTTCGCGACTAGTTTACCCAGACGGGGATTATTCCCGGTAGTTCTATTCGCGGTCGATTTCGTGCGGATATGCGTCTAGAAGAAAAAACTAATGATAAATCTAAACAAAAGCATGAGGAAGAAACTCAAGAAACACCTAGTAATGAAGTCACTCAATTGGGTAGAGGAAAGCACGAAGAAAACTTAAACCTCTCAAAGATTAAAATGGACTTGGGAAAGAATTTAACTAATTAGTTTGTTTGCGGAACTGTTCCTTAAAAGTAATTTCAATCGGGTTTAGAGAACATCCTGTGGGCTTTCTATCTTTTAACTCGGCTGGCGTGTATTGTAATGAACTTTTTTCAAACAAAGAAGCAATTACCATTCCTACACTAGCCTGGGCAGTCATTCCTGTAAAATCTGCGATTACATCCTCTACTATCCATCCCTGGGGTAGATATTTGTAGATTTTTCTGACTTCTTGATAAAACTCTAGAGGATCGTAAATATCGTTGATAACTATTGGTTCTGGAACCTTGAGCTTGGGAAAATCCTGTGTTAACTTTTTTGCTAAATCAAGAGTTTGAGAAGAACAAATAAACCAACAACCTTCTAATTCTGGGAGATGATATTCTATTGCTTTTCGACAAGGTTCTTCTCGGCTAACTAACAACATAAGTCCTTTATGTTTTATGGGAGGTAACTTGCCTAAATCGATTTGGGGCGATCGCACTTTGGTTAATGATTTCGTTACCAACCACACTGAGAAGATTAGAACCAATATAGATCCTAGAATAATCCCCAAGGCAGCTGTCGTGGTATTGCCAAATAAATTCCCCAATATTTGGGTGATAGCATTACCCAAAACGGATAGAAAAATACTGCCGATAAAGAAAGGAATGAGAGTTTCAGGGTTAAAAAATATTTTGGCTGTTTGAGCAAAGTTGTTTCGCATAGCCTTTTGATGTGACAGCAGTACTATTTGGGCTGAGACTATAAGATATTACTTAAACTCTCAGCATTTATCCGGAGATATCCGAAAAAGCTTCTAATTGCTTGACAACTCGTTCTAATGCGTCGCACTTCGAGCGTGCCATTCGATAGGCGTCCTCACCCGTCCTACATTAGTGGAAAATGCGTATTCCATCTCCATGCGATAGTAAAGCTGTTGCAAAAAAACACGGATATGTATAGCTATCAAATTCAACTAGAAGGCGAGGTATTGCGAGTCGGGTTTAATCGCACTTTACCAGCCCAGGGCGATCGCATTGTCAAAGATACCCTAGAATTATTAAACCAAATGATTGATTCTGGAGAAATTGCTGGAGGACATCGGCTTCTCATTGACGGGGCGCAATCTGTTGCGGTAGGTTATGTAATTTCCCATAAACTTGCTCATTTGTACGAAGTCGTCGCCGTTCTTGACCCCAAATTGGGTAATAAAATTAGTACATCCACTGGCTCAATGAGATATAAAAACTACATAGTTACGGTTGCTCATGGAATATCCCACAAAGTCGGCGATGTGATTGCAACAGAAGAAAAGCAACAAGAGCGCAATATTCTCAAAGTCGTCTTGTGCGGTCCCCCACATTCTGGAAAATCCTGTTTGCGGGAAGGTTTAAAACAGGCGATTTTAGGGACTTTGAACGCACCTTATCCCTATGTAATCACCGCTTGTCCCGATGGGGAAGGCTCTTGGTATCACAAAACTTACCAACAGAATCAGGGATTAGCCAACGATAGCAAACCTCGCCTGAAATCTGAACTTACCCCAGAATTTGCAAAACAGGCTGCACAATGGGTCAGGAGTGCTAACCAATTAATTAATATTGTTGATATTGGCGGGAGAATCACCACAGAAAACGAGACAATTGTGGAACCAGCAACCCATGCAGTTATTCTTGCAAACGATACTAGCAAGTTTGCAGAGTGGGAAGAATTTTGTCAAAAATCGAATCTCAAAATCGTTGCAAAGATTCACAGTATTTTAGACGCGACTCAGGATGAAGTGTTTCTCACCGAAGAATGGAAGCTCAACACCAACAACTTGCTAGAAACAGCACCTTTACTCACAGGTAGCGTACATCGCTTAGAACGAGGACAAGATTTATCAACCCGTCCAATGGTAAAAGCACTCGCTGAAGTGCTGATACATTTGACGAAATGTTAAGGGCTTCATCGTTAAAGCTGAAAAAATTCTTTAGATAGCATCTTTATGTAATTTAAAGAACTACTGTAAGGATGGTTCTCTATCTTACTTTTTAAGTTGATGCTTGCTATGGGGTGCTTTGAGATGCAAAGAAGATTTGCATACTCTATAAGTCAGTATCATAAATTTTACCGTCCTAAAAAATTCAGTAAGGAAAAGGGATCTCTTTTTCATTGCATATGACTAGCAAAATTTACACAGTCATAACTTTTTCTCCTGTGCAGGGATTTATCGAGAAATCGCGGAAATTGCGAGATTTGTATGGGAGTTCGTTTCTGCTTTCTTATTTATCTTGGGTTATTTGTGCAACAGCTAAGAGCAATGGTTATAAAGTTGTTTCTCCAGCTCTTATCGATGTAGCCCAGGGAACACCCAATCAAATTATTGTAGAAGGAGACTTTCAAAAAGAAGATGCCAAAGCAGCCTTGAATACAGCTTGGCAATGTGTAACAGAAAGCTGTCGAGAATGGATTGAACAAAAGATTCCAGGAGAGTATCAATCCTGGCGAAGAATTTGGGGACTCTGGACAAAACATTCATGGGAATTTTTTTGGGTTCAAGGAAAACCTGGTGAAAGTATCAGCGATGTTCGCCAAAGCTTAAATGATAAAAAATATTGGCGCGGTTGGACTGGGATAAATTGGCAAGGTGAAAGTTCCACCCTCTCTGGTGCAGATGCGATCGCCTACCCCGGACTCGGCAAAATTTGCGATCCTCGTGCATACAATTACCAACAAGAAAAAACAGAAATCAGGAATTTTTACGAACAACTCCAAAAGCAACTAGGAGAAGCATTTATTGACACCAGTGAAGAACTGAGCGTCCCCGAATTAATCAAGCGAATGATTACCCATGAAGTCATTGCAGAAAAATTGATTCAACGACTTGAGCCATCTTTAAAGGATAATGGTGTAAATATTGAAGAACTGAAGACGCAAATCAGAAAACTATCTCAAGAGCTTAGCCCTAAGTCTTTCAAAGACTTAAGCCGACAAAATGATAAAAACGGAACTGACAACCAAACACCACAAAAGAAATATTGGACTGGTTGGTTTCAGGGAGATGGCGATAAAGCAGGTGATTACCTAAGACAATATCCCGATAAAACACATGAATTTAGTCAGAAGATGCGAGAATGGGGGAAAAACTTTCAACAAAAATCACCTCTGTTTTGTCGGGTCATTTATGCAGGAGGAGATGATTTCTTAGGTGTTTTTCATGATGCCAAAGAAGGACGAGAATTAAAACCCAACTACTGTATTAATCAGTTCTCGAAATTCAAAACAGAGATTTGGGATCAGCCAGAGAAAAAGCCTATTTCCGCAAGTGTCGGTTTTATCTGGGCGGCTCCTGGTGTTCCTCAACGGGATGTCCTCCAACACTGTCGCTTAGCAGAGAAATCAGCAAAAAGCAATGGCAGAGATAGAATAGCATTCCGCGTTTTGTTTAACAACGGCAATCACTTAGAATGGATATGTCCTTGGTGGCTGTTGGAACAGGATTTACTTACGAGTTACCAAGATCGCGACAAAGGAAAAAATTGGACGCATATATATAATGATGTCGCTGTTTTAGAATCGCGTCATGCTTTTAACGACGAAAGTAGACATATTGCTTTTGGCTTGTTAGAGATATATTTTCGCAACCAGTCGGAGACGATAAAACAAGAAAAAAACTGGTGGAACCATAATGATGAAGAAGGAAGACTCGTCGGAGGAATTTTAGGCGATCGCCAGAATTACTACAAAAAGAACACTCAAGAAATAGATGAGACTAAACTCAACAAATCGCTCAACGACTGGATTATCAATCTTGCCAAAGTGGGATTTCACCTATGTTACCAATAGAAACCTCGGAAAACACCTCTGCAAAATCACCAGTTTCTCCTCGCCCTCCATTTGAATATGTTATCATCATTGAACCTCTGGGTTTACTTTACGGAAGTGCGGGAAAATTTTTGTCACCAGAAAATTTAGTAGGACGCTCCGGTAGTTATTTTCCTCCCAGTGCAGCGACTTTGTCGGGTTTATTTGCAGCTACTTACAATGATACAGACATCCAGGATTTATTGCTAGCTGGACCATTTTGGGGACAAGCAGATGAGTTAACGCCGCAAACACAAAACTTTTATGTACCCACTCCACGTAATTATTTGATTAAAGATGGCGAAATTAAGCACATACTCACCTGGAAAAATAATCTATGGCGTGATGAAAAAGACCAAGCTCCCAATGATAAATATGAAAGTAATACTTGGCTAGCGATCGCTCAATGGGATAACCCGAACGAAGTCAAAAAAGCACCTTGGAAGTTTTTACCCCATTTACACCCTCGCCTAGAACTCAATGAACGACGTGTCATTATGAAGAAAGATAGTCAAGAAGCACCGGAGGGTAGCTTATTTCTCGAAAACTCCGTCCAGATGGAACCCGGTACTTGCTTGGTTTATCTTTCCAACACGAAACTGAAGCCTGGTTGGTATCGCTTCGGTGGTGAGGGACACATGGTGGATGTGCGTTGTGAAAAGATTTCACCATTTCTTGCAGAGATATTGAATGCCGAAGTTGGAAAGAGTTTTGCCCTAATTACACCTGCAGTTTGGGGTTCCAATCGTCTGTCATACCGAGAACCCATGTTTCTGCAAAAAGGCGATTCTAAAAAATACCCACAAGAAAACCCAGAAAGCAACGCGCAAAAAGTTTGGACAGTAGAAGCTTTATTAACAGAACGTCCCATACCCTTTCGTTACCGCTTGGGAAATCATCACGAGCGCCAACCTCAAAGCGAACAACACCAAAAACTGCCAAAACTCCTCTCTCGCGGACGTTATGCAATTCCTGCGGGTACCGTTTACGTTGTGGAAGAACTTGAAGGACTGACAGATAAATCTTGGCAATATTGGGATGAGAAATGGTTCCCAAAAGAGGGTCCCTCCTTCAAACGTTGGGGATGCGGGTTAGCGCTCCCTTTACCAAATGCTTGTTCGGTGTGACATCAAATCCGTTTGTATCGGAATTATTTCTCCTTTCTTCCCTCTGCGCCCTCTGCGTCTCTGCGGTTTTTTTAATCATTCAGATGCTGCCGGATTTGATCTGACTACTCCCGAACCGCCAGCTATATTACCTAATTTAATGAACCACAGAGGCGCAGAGGACACAGAGAAAAAAGTGAGAAGGAATCGGTAATTTAAGAGCACCGAAGGGAGTAAACTCAAAAATTCATTTGGAGAAACATAAATGTACCACAAGGCTTATGGCATTATTGAAACCCTAGCACCTTTGCATATCGGAGCAAGTGCGGGAGAAGAAACAGGTAACTTAAACTTGATTTTCCGCGACCAGTTTACTCAGACGGGAATCATCCCAGGGAGTTCGATTCGAGGTAGGTTTCGCGCCGATATGCGATCGCAGGAAAAGGATAACAATACAGAAAAGAAAAAGGAGAAGGAAAGAAAATGGTACGGACATGAAGCAGTTACAGATAGAACTGTTACAAGTGGAGAAGATAGTGGAACAACCGAGGCTTTAGTTAAATTTGAATATGCTTCTTTAGTATGGCTTCCTGTATTCTGTCCCGGTCAACCCATTGTTTGGGTGACTTGTCCTTGGTTGCTCAAGCGCTATCAACAAATTACCGGAAAACCAACTGTTACAGATGACCGAGGCGAAACAAAACTTGCACCACTACCCAAAGCGGGAAATGCAAAACTCAGAAGCGATCGCAAATTTCTTTTCTTCAATTTAGGCTTTTTGGATGACTTAACCCCAACTCCCAGTTTATCGGAATGGGTTCCCGATGGGCATGAACTCAGTCATTTAGTTGTGGTAGATGACAGCGAAATCGGTATTATCCATGACATGGCACTATACCGTCAAACTCGTACTAAGTTAGAGGATGATGTCAAGAAAGTTGAAAACTTCTTTGGGGTTGAAGCTTTACCTGAAGGAAGTATTTTGATATTTCCTATTGCTCTTAAGGAAACAGGTTGGAAACCATTTGGCGATCGAACATCTCAAGAACTTTACTTTGGTGGTTTGGAATCAATAGGGTTTGGTCGTTGTTACGTTACACTAACATTCAGGGAGTAAAAAATTATGCCTTGGCAAGCTTATGCTCTAGATGAAAAAGCGAGAAAACTCGTTAAAGATGCTCTTAATGGAGATAAGAACATTAGGGAACCTAGCAAACAAGCTTTCAAAGAAGCCTACAAAATGCGTGCAACAGTCGCCTATGGGTTGGAACGGTTTTGGGGTGAAGCAAAACGCCACGAAGACTCACCAGCTTTAGCTAAATATTGGAAAGCGACTTGGGATGTTTTAGTCGAAACTTTGGAAAAAGCAGAGGTGAAGTTACCTAAACATAATAACGTTGCAGCAATGGCAGATGAATTATGGAAGTTACCGCGTGAAGACCAGCAAATCGCACTAGCGGTTTTAACTCAACTTTGCGATTGCATGGTGTGGTGGACGCAACGATATAAAAACGATGCCAAATAATCCCTACCTACATCTAAAAAATCAGAACAGATAAAATTATGCCCGATAAAAATGATGTTCCTCTTATGTTTCGATCGCAAGTAGAAGGTCGCTGTCAACTGCATCGAATTTACAAAAGCCAACACCTCCACGAAATTGCTCAACAAGAACAGGTCGATCGAGTAGACCAATATTCCGTGCGTTGGGTAAATCAGTGGTTAGAATCTCAATCAGAAACAGAAAATCCCTTGAGTTTCTCATTTAAGAATTATCCTAAAGATGGCACTCATTTTCAAGCTGAAGAATATACAATATCTTGGCGATTTGTCACTAACGGCGGTCAAGATGATGACGTTATTCGTCCGGTCATTGGTGTCTTTGGTTTGCCATTTTATCCCGGTAGCAGCATGAAGGGAGCTTTTTGTCAAGCTTGTACGGAGGAACAAAAGCAGCGCTACGGACTTACTAAAAATAGCGATCGACCTAGTTTACTGCGTTTTCATGGTGGATATCCCATAAATGACTGGACAAAGCAATTAGTAGATATTGTACATCCTCAATGGAAATGGCAGATGAAAGTGACAGACACCACTAAAAAACCAGAAGGTGAAAGCGCTTTTACTTTAATTTCTTTGTATCAACCAACTCTCAAATTCGGTATTTCTAGTCTATTACCCGAAACAAACTGGAATGAAATTTGGGAGATTTGGGAAAGAGCTTTGGGTTCTGGGATAGGATGTAGGGTCAGCACGGGTTATGGACTCGCAAACGAGACTACAGGTAATGTGCTCTACCAAGTCAAGTTGCATGGAGTGGGTGGAGCATCAAAACTTCTCAATAATAAAGCAGAATTTCGAACAAATATTTTTAGAGCAGCCTTGCGAGGTCATGCATTGCGACTATTTAGCGGTCTGAATCCAACTTTAGCAGAAGATATTGTCGATGAATTATTTGGAGGAATCCGTTCTGGTAAGGAAAAAGTAGGGTTGTTGGGAATGAAGTTTCATCCAGAGAGTCCAGAATGGCTTTCTGCTGATGGAAATGAAGCTTACGACGTGACAGGTGATTTAATTTGGCAACTATCAGGTAAACTTGATAATACCGAACACCGTCCTTGTTTAGAAAATTTAGTAGAAAAATTAACTCAGTTTGGCATGTTGGTGGGTGGATTTGGTAAGTCTTGGCGACGTGCTGACCATCGCATATTTCACCCAAGATACACAAAGCATTTAATTGGCTGTCATTGGTCTTGGGTGGAAGAGGATAATAATCCAGTGAAGAGTTTAGATGATGCAACAAAATTGATTGAAGAAACGCTGAATGTAGCTAAAGAATGGATGCAAAAAAGAGATTTTGAAGTCACAGAACATACATCCAATCAAGAATCATCAACTTCCTCACCTACACCGAATCAGAATAACACTCAAAATTCGCAACTTAAAAAACCAATACCCCGACTTGTTAAAAAGCAAAATCCAACAACACAGGAAGCAGAATGGCGTGAAAAATGGCATCGTCATAACGTACAAGTGTGGGGAAGAATTGCTGAGAATGCAGCAGATTCTAAGATAATTCCTTTATTGCATTCTCCTCAACAATCGAGAAATCAGCAACCTCAAAACCAACGAAGGGGTAATTATAATCAACCAACACAAAACCAAAGTATACCTTTGGCATTGCAGAAAGCACCGAAACCAAATAGCCAAACTTCTCCGCCTTCTATTTATCGCACCTGTTTAACTGGTTGTGTCAAAGACGACAGGAAGTCAAACGATCCAACACGGATAGGTAGACTTTGGCATCGAATGTATCCTTTGAAAGATGGTAAATACTTAGAACTTGTGACTATTTTCCCAAAAGGATGTGCTGAAGCGGAAGCGTTTATCAACTGGCTTTCTTCTTTGAAGAATCAGAAAAATCAGAAAGAATGGAAGCAAGTTTGGTGTATTGGTTAGGATGAGCAAAGAGGCGATAGAGAAGAATGCAGCCAGTCATCCCTAAATTTTCATCTTAATTGCTATGACCCCGTTATCACAGCCACATCGCACACGCATAGTACCCCCATCCCCAGCCGATCCAGAGGTAGTCCAACGCGAACGGGATACACAACGCGCCCTGCGCGAACGATGCCGTCCCGTGTTCGAGCGTCTTCGCCCCGCCCTGATCGAAACTCATCCGAACTGGTTTATTGCTATAGACCCTGATACTGAAGACTATATCCTCGACCCAACCTTGCGTGGTCTTACCGAGCAAATCAGCAAAGTACACAGTGGAAACAAAATTAGGATGATTTTCCGCCTCAATGATACGGGAACCTGTGGCAGACTATGGGTGTAGGGACATTTGGCGAAGACGGCGAGTTGTTCTTCGAGCTTCAACTTGTTCCAGCGAACGGTGCGCCATTTTTGATTCCAGCGCTGCTTGATACTGGATTTACTGATGGTTGGCTTGTGATGGATACGCAGAACTTGGAAGCGTTGGCATGGACGGAAATTTTGGGGCAAGTTGAAATGCGGACAGCACGCGGGGAAGGGGACTTTTACATTTATAAAGGTAGAGTTATTATCAATGGCATTGAGGTGGTTATCCCCGTGCATATTGGACGCGGTGTCCCGGAAACTGCGATCGGATCGGCATGGTTCGACATCATGAAATTAGTGGTCAACAAACCAGAAGGCATATTAACCTTGGAATTTATTGAATCTCCTTGAAAATAGGTTAGTAGGTATTATTGATTATTTTTCTAATAAAAAACCCTCTCATTTAAGATGCAGAGGGTTTTTAAGTAATCATAATATTACAAGTGGAAATCTCTATTTCCATGGCCATGCGATACTCAAATTACTAAAGATCATACCATTTTGGATTTTAGATTTTGGATTGAAAAAGCCTTATCTAGATTTGATTTAGTCCAATTATCTGTCGCATTCTTTGTTCAAATTGGTATCACAACCTAAGTCATTGCAATGGTAAATAGAGATGAACAAGAAAACAGACAACAGAAGTATCATCAAAACAGCAGAATATGGAATTATTGAATTCCGTTCTTCTTTATTCAAAATTCTTGCCACTAATTTCCCTTTAAATCTCTTACTCATTCTTGGAATTTGGACATTTCTCCCTATTCTCTACTTCTTGTGGAAATACCTGCAAGTTAAAACTAGCAAGTATATTTTAACTAACCAGAGGCTAATTCTCAAAACTGGTATTTTCTGGAAGCAAATAAATTTTCTTGAGCTTTACCGAGTTTCTGATATCCAAGTGCAAAGGGGGCTGCTATATCAAATTGTTGATATATTCAGAAGCTGCTTGCATCAAAAACCTCTTTTGTTAGGAGATATTTGGATATTTAGCACTGATTATTCCCATTCAAGAATCTTTCTCGATACAATTCCTAATTCTTTAGGAGTAGCTGAAAAAGTTAGACAAGCTACAAATGACGAGAAAGATTTCAAAAGAGTTTTGCGTCGAGATTAAGTTGGGATATATTATATAACCAGGAGAAAAGTTATGTCTGGTGAACAAAGTTTTGATTTTGACTTCAATTTTAAGTATGAATCTGAAAAAGAAGAAACTCTAGAACGCATTGAACAACAATGCGATCGCGAAACTAAAGATATTCTTTGGGGATTTTATAAATCTGAAAAAACAGATTGTCCCGAACCGCAGAGTAAGAATGAAGAATTTGATGAGGATTCTCAAGACAATTCTGAACAAGATGATGTTGACATTGATGATTGAGTAATAAGAGTTAGGGATAAGAACAGTAGCGCTTGTTACTGTTTTTCGGCTGCTAATGGTGCATCCTCATCACTGAATGCATGGGCAATATCGGGGTTGGCGATCGCTAATGCGCTTTCGTGCCATTCATGAATAATAGCTTCCAGTTCATCCCAAGCTTGTTCAGAAAAAAATGCTGAACGATAAGCTTCTGTTACCTCATTAATAAAGTCTTGAAGCTCATCTTTGTCAAATACTTTAAGCCAGCTATGTGGATGTTCAGTACCAAGCTTTTCATCTAGACGTAAACGAAAAGCAGCACTTAAAAGCTCGATAAGGTATTCACCATTTTGAGCCGCTTTGGCAAGAGAAGAAACCTTTTCACGACGCAGCAAAGCAAAATGCTCATCGTTACGAGTAATTGTTACTGGATGCTCTAAAGCATGGTCTAGTATTTTTCCAGGTTGACGGTTTAACTCAGTCGCTGTAAACAGTGCATCTGAGTAGATATAGCTCAACATAGTAGAACTCATATGCTGTTGCGTTTTAAAACGCAAAAAATCTAACGGGTATCCTATACGTATTATTATACGTACTACAAAAACTATGTCAATACGAACAGTTTTTGTTAAGTTTTACACTTAAAAGTTAATGAATGTAAAAATAGCAGAAATGGATAGCTAGTAGTCCACCACACCAACGCCTGCTAGGTTATTAAAAAACCACAAAGACGCTCATAGCACAAAGTAAGAGGGACATATGATGAGTTTGAATGTTGTTTTACCTAGCAAACTTAGTGTGGCGAAGTACTAGAGCATCGGTACAGTATTCAAAAAGAAGGCAAAAAACCCGGTTTCTCTCTGTTGGAAAGCTTGATATCTCGTATGCTCAACGATGAAGTTACCGGGTTTTTGTGATTTCTGTACCGGCGCTCTAGTTACACTAAGATTAAAGCAGTTAGAAGTTTTAGAGATAAATCTATTACAAGGGTCAAGAGCCAATGCGTAAACAGACTATTCAGTATACATCACCATTAGATGCCTTAGTTGCCGTTGCCAAGCGATTGAGCTTGTATGAGAACCAACAAAAAATGAACTCTGAAGAATTCTTTAACCAATATAATCAAGGATTATTGTCAGATGATGCTCTATTTATAGAATGGGCAAATGATTACCGTCATTACCTGGCTTTGCATCAGGAACTAGAGCAACGACTCAATTATGCTGCCTAATATTTTATCTGATGACTTTGAGAAAATCGCGCAAGCAAGTCTCAGTTTCCAATTATGCGCCTCCACATTGTTAGTGGAGACTTGCGTGATGCTGCTCATCGAATGAGTGGCGATGTTTCCAATTATGCGCCTCCACATTGTTAGTGGAGACTCTTTTTGGGCTCGTGAAAATGCAATTGAAGCATCGTTTCCAATTATGCGCCTCCACATTGTTAGTGGAGACATTAGTAAAATAGCGTCACTCAATTTATGTTGTTCAGTTTCCAATTATGCGCCTCCACATTGTTAGTGGAGACGGGAGAGCAAAAACATGGTGCAAGCAGGTAACTTGAGTTTCCAATTATGCGCCTCCACATTGTTAGTGGAGACCAACTCTATATCATAAAAAGCTTTGTTAACTATGTTTCCAATTATGCGCCTCCACATTGTTAGTGGAGACGGTAGTGCAATTTGTTACTTGAAGCATAAATTGGCAAAATTTTTTAACTTATAACTAAAAATTGTGTTACTTAAAGGATAAAGTGGCCGAAATTAAAGCATAAAGTGGCCGCAGCCCAAAATCTAAGGTGGAAGCGTATTCGAGAGAATTGATTGCGATCGCATACAGAGTGCTTCTACGGAAAATTAAGCATTCTAGCCCCCTGGCTCGGCCATTTTATCCTTTAAAAACGGCCATCTTATTCTTTAAAGTACAGCACAGTGCAAATTTATCCTGACAGTCTGTGCAGATTTATGGGTCAAGTAACAAAGCGGATTCGTTTTCATTCAAGGAGCTCGTTTCCAACTAATCCGAATTGACCCAATCGGTGGGGCTCAACAGTTGTTGCTTCCGTTTTTGCTGCTGGTGTTTCCAACTAATCCGAATTGACCCAATCGGTGGGGCCATTGCAGATTTTGTAATGGGTGCGGTATCCAGAGTTTCCAACTAATCCGAATTGACCCAATCGGTGGGGGAGTTGGCGACTTAGTCCCAAACGCAGTTCTCGAAGTTTCCAACTAATCCGAATTGACCCAATCGGTGGGGCAGTAATAAAAGTAGCTTTGCTAGAAGGAGATATAGCAATGTTTCCAACTAATCCGAATTGACCCAATCGGTGGGGTGTTGGTGTGATCGGCGCCGGTGCCGCAGCTTCCATGGTTTCCAACTAATCCGAATTGACCCAATCGGTGGGGTGGTTCTGGTGATGCGGCTCGGAATTTCATTGAAGAGTTTCCAACTAATCCGAATTGACCCAATCGGTGGGGCACCCTCATCTATTTTCCATGATGAGGGCGAAAGCCTTTTGTTTCCAACTAATCCGAATTGACCCAATCGGTGGGGAGTTCGTCTAGGAGACCTTACCCAGTAAGGGTTTCAGCCGCCAAATCGACACCACTGATAGAATTATAGTATATCCTCCCAAAAATTTAGCAAAACACATACCTCAAACCCTTGCCTAGTAAGCTATCGACACCACTCAACGGAAAATATAGGGTTTCAGCGATTCAGCGAGTGGTGTCGATGAACATCTGAAAGTAACCCTCAAAGAACCCTCAAACTTAGATAACATAATACTTTGGCGGTGGTTGGGGTGTTTCCCCACCAATAGTCAATACCCTCGAAACCGCTTCCTGAGATATCCAATAAAACCGGACATTATCCTCCACAGGCTTAACTAACTTTTTCACTTTTTCATAAAGTTCTCGCATTTCCTCCAAACTTAAAAAACATTCAAAGACAGAAAATTGAACTCTTCGCCCATATCCTTCTAGGAAATTGGACAATTTTGTGCGTCTTTTATCATTAGGAATATCATACACTACAAGCACTAGCATTTACACTGCTCTTAAAAAAGGTTCATAGAGAACCCCAGATAATAAACTTCGTTTATATCGCCTGACTTGTAATTGAATCGCATGACGATAGGTGACAACAGATTGTAAATCAGGATGAGTTGTTTCTTCATTCATCCGAGCTTCAAATTGTTTGAGGAAGACTCGTCTTGCTGATTGATTTAAGTACACTCCTCCGGTGCTAGGAGCTATATCAAAATCTTGTGGTTTAAGCAAAGATTTATTGATAATCTTTAAAACCAAGCTATCGACAATCACTGACCTCATTTCCTCCATCAAATCAAAAGCTAGATAAGGTTTTTGCCTTTCCCCATAGTGAAAATTCCCCAAATAAGGAGAAAGCTCCTCAACAATAATAAAACTCAAGACATTATTAAACAAAAGCGTGTAACCAAAACTCAACAAAGAATTTACCGGGTCAGTTGGTGGCTGACGATTACGCAGAGAAAATTCAAAATTGGGATTAGTAATTAACTTCCCAAAAGCCGGAAAATATCTTGCAGCAGCTATACCTTCATAACCGCGTAAAGTATCTAAATTATCTACTGAATCCAGCGAATCAATATCTTGACTAATTCCAAAGATAGCTTTTTCCACTTCCGCTATCTTGCGCTTGCGGTTAAGTCGCAACAAGAGTTGTTTGGAATTCATCAATTTACCGTAGACGATCGCTTTAGACACGCTATACTGAAAATAATCATCATTGCGTCTCTCAACTTGAATAAGCTGATTATCTAAATGAGTTGATTCTTCACTCCATAAATGACCGTGATATTGACCGCTTTGACTGAGAAATAAGACAGGAATTTGTTCTTGCAAGCAGGCTTGAATAACGGGAGTTGATAGTTGAATATTCCCAAAAACCAGAATTTGCTGAACTTCTCGAACAGGAACTTCTAATTTAGGTTTTTCCGACACATGAATAACAAAGCGCTGATAGTCTTTATAGATACTTGTCCCTTGTTCGATGAGATAAATAGCCGCCATTTCTCGATTCCAAATATTTTTTTGAAAAGGGCTGTTATCCTCTTCGCTTTGAAGAGGTAATTCTGTTTCTATTTCCGCAAGAAAAGGTTGATGTAAAGTCGCAATATCTGCCATATTCTCGTTCCCAGCCTCCAACCCAGGAGCGATCGCTGAGAGACTCTCTTCTCTTTCAGAAAGTTGAACTTCCCAAATTGGGTTTTTATCTTCTGTATGAGAACGAGAATTTATCTGGGAGAGAGATTCTTCAGGGCTTTTTTTTTACTAGTATTCTTACCAGTATTCTTACTTTGTTTTTTATCTTGCTTATCCTCTATCCCCGACTTTAACGTAACTTTATGACTATCTACAGGGAAAATCGCATTTTCTAAAAAACCATGACCTAAAAACCGAAACCCACGCTCAAAACTAGTAACTTGCGTTTTCTCAGTATTGATCGTCAATCCCATTGAATCCAGCAGATTGATAATTTCTAATTTAGCCTGCATAATGCGCTCTTGAGTGCGTGATAATACCAGAAAATCATCGGCATAACGAACGATTTTTAAATCAGTTGCACTCACTAACTCATCAAATTCATGGAGATAAATATTAGCCAATATTGGAGAAATAACTGCACCCTGAGGTATACCTTTTTGAGGTAAAATTAATCCTTCCTGCGTTAACACTCCAACTGATATCCAAGATTTTATCAAACATAAGATTCCCAGATTATCTATATGTAGCCTAACCTCTTTTAATAACCTGTGATGGTCAATGTTATCAAAAAATTTAACTATATCCGCATCCAACACCCAAAGATAACCCATATCTCGCCAATCAGCAATTTTCTCCACTGCATTGATATAAGATAAATTAGGGCGATAGGCAAAACTGACAGGTGAAAATTTCTCCTCCATCAACGGATAAAGCACATTCAATAAAGCTTGTTGTACGATGCGATCGCGAACGCTAGGTATTTTCAACTCTCTTTGAGTGCCATTTTTTTTAGGAATAATCACCTGCTTGCAAGGAAGAGGTTGGTAATGACTATTAGCCACATCATTGAGTAATTGATAAAGATTAACAGTTTGATTGCGAGCAAAGCTATCAATTGTTTCTCCATCTACCCCAGCACAACCGCGATTTTCAGCTACCTTTTCCCAAGCACGCTGAAAATTCTTGATATCAAGAAATTGGCTTGCAATATCACTCATATTTACCATTTTGGATTTTGGATTTTGGATTTTGGATTAAAAATGCCTCACTGGTCACTGGTCACTGGTCACTGGTCACTGATTACTGGTCACTGTTAAACTTGCTAACAACACGGTTTAATTCCCTGACTAACCAAGAATCAGGATCGGTGGTTAAAAACAACTTTGCGAGAGTGCGGTAATACCATAACGTTCCTTCCTTCCCACCTTTAAACTTTTCCCAAGTTGCTTCCCCTTCCCTATCCAAATTTTTTAAGATACTACACGCATTATGCAATTTATCTGCTAGCGCTACTTTACGAACTGAAGCTGAAGCATAACGCAATTTTTCAATATATTGCTCTTTGCGTTCTTTCCAAGGCGGTTTTGGTATAGTATCTGCATCGGTACAACCATCAACTATTGCGATGACTCTTTCACCAAACATATGTAAAATAGCTTCGCGGGTTGCGTTCCCTCCTTGGTCTTCGACAGCATCATGTAATAATGCTGAGATCGCTTCATCTTCATCCCCGCCATCTTCCAATACCAGCGCGGCTACGCTTAAAAGATGACTAATATAGGGTACGTTACCTCCCTTTCTAGTTTGTTTGGCGTGGAGTCTGGTAGCGTAAACTAAAGCTTGTTCAAAACGATGGGTTAATTTCGATGTGTCCGTGGCGTTTAAGTTCATAGTGTTACGATCGCGATTATTTATAAAGTTTGTAAGTTGCTTCAATTTCTTTTGTCATGCGTTGTCGTAAATCCCAAGGTAAAATTACCTCTACATTCGGTCCCCATGCTCGCAAACGCATGACAATATTGTTATCATTGGCACGATAATAGACTTTGCAGTAAATATTTTTATCCGAACGAGATTGTAAGGTTGAAAGCAGATATCTCTGTTCTGCTGATGCTGAAGCAGTGTGAGTCTTCACAAATTTCTCAACCTGTTGGTAGGAAATTTTGGCGAACATTTCCTCACGTTCCGTTCCCTTGATGTTATTTGCATAAAAATACCGATCGAATTTCAAGACTAGTAACTCTTGTGGTTGGTAGATATCAAATCCCCAAGCATCTGACATTTTTTCTTTAATCTCATCAGGAGTTGGTGGATATTTGCCTTGACACTTATCTACAAAATGTTTGGGAATATTTGCATCCTCTAAACTTTTTGATAATTCATCTAATTTAAGAATTCGGTCAAGGCGATAATCATACCAATCGATTTTACTCCAACTATTTTCCTGCTCTTGTTTGGGAATTTGACCGTAAGCAAATAGATAAGGTGCGCGTTGATAATAGTAAATGCAAACTGGATAAACAATACAATCGACCGTCTTCTGATATAGCTTGACACTCTGATATGTCAACTTAACCAATGGAATATTATCTTGCTGCCAAAGTTTTTTTAACCGCTCCTGCAGCGATTCTATATCATCAGTTCGTTTGGCATGGACTATGTATTCTGCATGGATAAAAAATCTTTGAACACCGTTAATTGGTTGAGCTAATGAATTATTGAAAGCAGATAGCTCTTCATTTGTAAACTGGTTATAACTAATTTCTGTCTTTTCTAGACGGCTTAAGAAACCCTCAGGAAAATTCTCTACTTTCAAGTATTTATCTTGACTTTCTATTCCTTTATCATTTGCTTTTCTTAACCACCCCAGTTTGACTAATGATTGAAAATCATTTGCTTTTAAATTTCGACTGGTGACAGCAAATAAACGCCCATCAGATAAAAACTTAGAAAACCGCTGAGATTTTTGACTGTTGCTAGTAGTCACTGAATCTTCGTTCTGTTGGCTCTTTTCTGTGGAATTATTAATCATTCCCTCCAACAATAAATTTTGCAATTCATCAGGTTTAATGGAATAGTATTTTTGAAATGACTGAGACCATTGATTTTCCTCGATACGTAAACTTGATAGACTTGATGCAAACAACCACTCAGTTAATTTTGTAGCACAGCGACATTCTTCATTATGTAAACCTGGAATTCTATCACGCATATGTTGCTTTGCTGCATCTAGAAAAAATAAATCGCGCCATTGAAGAAAAGTGAATTCTTCTCCTAAATCCAATTTAACTTCATCAACATCATCTCCATAGATAGAACGTAAAATAACCCATAGTCTGACTGCTTTTGCTAAATGTTGTTTTAAGGAACCGGGCGTTAACAATTTTAAGACTTCCACACTGGGAGGATAGTTAAAAACTTCTCTCTTCATGGTGTCTGTTGCTTGTGGGTGTATGTTTATAGATTAGCAGCAGGTGGAAAATGCTATTTCCAGATTGAAAGCTCTATGTGCGATATCGCTAACTCATGGAGAAAACCCAATTCAATACCGTATTGATGGCAAAAAATGTGCCAAATGTTCGGGCTGTTGATACACTGAGGACTGGAGATATTTTTCACGGTATGCATAATTACATCTGTTATAAATAAATGAAAGACTTACAAGAAATACTCACTGTCGCTCGTTCTGTCGGTTGGGAAGCAGCAAATATACTGCGGTCTTACTACCACCAAACAGGCGATCGCAATTTAGAAGTACAGTACAAGCAGAATGAACCCGTAACAGTAGCAGATGTCGCTGTCAATCAATATATATTAGAGAAGCTACAAGCAGCTTTAGGCACTGAAGATTTTGCTTACATCAGTGAAGAAACATACACAACCGAACAAGCAAAACAAGAATGGGCGTGGATTATCGATCCTTTAGATGGGACGCGAGACTTTATTGAAAAAACTGGGGAGTATGCCATTCACATAGCCCTAGTGAAAGAAACGCGCCCAGTGCTAGCTGTGGTAGCTGTACCGGAGTTAGAAAAATTGTATTATGCCACAAAAGGCAATGGTGCATTTGCAGAAACTCGCGATAGACAAACTTTCCCCTTACAGGTATCATCACGGGAACGCCTTGAGGATTTAACAGTCGTTGTCAGTCGCTCTCACCGCAATGAAAGACTTGATTACCTGCTACAACAACTCCCCTGTCAAAACCAAAAAGCCGTAGGGAGTGTAGGATGTAAAATTGCCACAATTGTAGAACAACGGGCAGATGTTTACATTTCCCTATCAGGAAAGTCCGCACCAAAAGATTGGGATATAGCTGCTCCAGAACTGATTTTAACAGAAGCGGGTGGAAAATACACTCATTTTGACGGTTCCCCACTGCAGTACAACACTGGTGATATCAATCAGTGGGGAGGGTTGCTCGCTAGCAACGGTCAATATCACGAGTTGCTTTGTCAAGATGCAGAGAAAATCTTATCCGAGAGAATATAGCTCCCTCACCTCTTACCTCTGCGTACTCTGCGTCTGGTGCGGTTAAATAAATTACGGGCGGATCTCTTGTGGTACGGGCGTCTCGCCCGTCACTAGTAGTCTGTCAACTCACAATTGACGAGTGAAAAAAACCGCGAAGACGCAAAGAGCGCAAAGTAAGAGGAAGAGAAGAAGAATTTAAAGATTGCTCAACCCATCAAAGTTGATGTGGCGGACTACTAGTACTTCGCCCACTAAGTTTGCTAGGTAAAACAACATTCAAACTCATCATATGTCCCTCTTCCTTTGTGCTCTTTGCGTCTTTGTGGTTTTTTAATAACCTAGCAGGCGTTGGTGTGACAGACTACTAGTAGAGAACGGGCGGGGACGCCCGTCCCACAAGATTAGGTAATTTATTTCTTGGAAATCCCTTAATGTGCTGTTTTTAAATTGATGACTTTGCGAGAATGGGCATATCGCTTTCTGCGACCCAATAGCAGGTATACTGAGGGAACAAAGTAAAGCGATAGGACAGTTACACCGAACAAACCACCAGCAATAACAATTGCTAGAGGATTCCAAAAACCTGTTGGGTCAAACAAAAGAGGTGTAAAACCAGCCGTATCAGTGATGGTTGTAGCAATCATGTGGCGAGTAGAGTGAAGAACAACTTCTTGTACGGCTCTGGGGTCTCCCAAACTTGCTTGAGGGTCAGCCTGCAAAGCTGCTAAAACAACAGTCGCTTCATTAACCGCAATACCGATAAGTCCAACGGTACCAAGAATTGCTGTAAAACCAAAGGGGTAGCCAGATATCCATAGAGCTAACAGCCCTAACCCAACCGAAAGCACCGCGATGATACCGATACTTCCAGCTAGAGCAAACGAGTTGAAAGTGAGAACCAGCGTGGCTGTCATCAGCACTCCCAATACTCCGACTGTGGATAACAAATTCACGACCGCAGTACCGCGCTCTTCGGCTTCTCCACCAAACTCGAAGGAGTAACCAGGAGGAAACTTTATCACTCCCGATCGCAACCGCTTTTGAAACTCAGATACAACCACTGAAGGAAGCGTTCCTGCTTTGATAAAGCCTTGGACAATATTCACGCGTTGTCCATTGCGTCGAGGAATCATCGCTAAATCTGGAACGAGTTGAATTTCACCAACAGATGCAAGGGGAATAGTCTGGTTGTTTTCTGCAGATGATGCTCTGTTAGGCAATAAATCGAGGGTAGCAATTTGGTCTAAGTTACCGCGATGAGAGTCAGAAACCCGCACTCGCACAGGTAATTCTTCCGTCGCTTCCAGTACAGAACCTCCAGTGACCCCTTCAAGGTTTGTGTCTAATTGGCGGGCGATCGCACTCCGGTCAAGTCCCGCTAATCTTGCTTGTTCTTCATCAACTCGAACTTCCAACTTGGGTTGAGCTTCTGTTAAGCTCGCACGGGTATGAATCACATCTGGAATCTGGGCTAGTTCTCCTCGGATTTGGTTACCAAGTTCCCGAAGTTTTTCTAAATCCGGTCCGTATAAACGAATTTCAACGGGTGCATCAACCCCAGGTCCTTGCTCGAGTTGTCGGACAAGGACTTGGGCGTTAGGCAATGCTCGATCCAACTCGTCCTGCAATGTATCAATAATTGAACCAGGTAGAGCATTCGGTTGCAGTTGCACTAATGCTTGGGCATAGTTGGCGGCATTTTCCCGTTTACCAATAACATTGTAGTAAAAAGTTGGAGCGCTTTCTCCTACAAGCATATGAACATCAGCAATCTCAGAATGCTTGAGGATTAAATCCCGTGCCTGTAGGACTTGCGCTTGTGTCTGGCTTAAAGCAGTTTGATTGGGAAATTCAAATTCTACATAAAACTGGTCTCGACCTGCAGAAGGAAAGAATTGCTGCTTGAGATCGGAACTGAGAGTAAACCCAGTGATTGGCAAAATGAGAGCCAGACTCACCGCAAGCATGGGTCTGCTGAATGTTTTCCGCAATGTCCATTGGTAAATTTGGGTCAATTGAGGATGGGAAAAACCTTCTTCCAGCCAATTTGGGATTCTGAGGTTGTGTCTCCACTGATGTAGTAAACCTAACAATACAGGAAGAATCGTGAGTGAAATCAAAAGCGAACCGATGAGTCCCAGAATTGCATTCACTCCGATGGTACTTGTAAATTCCCCCGTACCACCAGGAGCCAAAGCAATTGGTAAAAAAATTAACGCTGTTGTTACGGTTGAACTCAACAGGGGAATACCCATGTGACTCACACTGTCAACAATCGCTTCCTCTATTTTCATGCCTTGATGCAGTCGAGTTTGCATTTCATCTGTCATGCAAATCGCATTATCAATTAATAATCCAATGGCGATAATCAATCCCGTCATCGATATCTGATGCAAGGGAACGCCAAAGACACTCATACCTCCAAACACAAACAGGGTAGTCACTGGCAAAGTTGCACTCACAACTAAAGCAGACCGCCAACCCATGAGAAAGAGAATCACAAGCAGTGCTAATAACGAACCTGTGACCAATTCCTGAATAACCCCGCCAATACGAGTTTGTACATAACGACTTTGGTCGAGAACGGTCTTAACATCAATACCGCTAGGGAGTTCGGATTGGAATTTTTTGAGAACTTGATGTGCTGATTTTGCCCAAAGATCCACTCGCATTGCTGACTCAACCGTAGCCGAAACAACAACGCCTGGTTTTCCAGACACAAATGCCAAACTATTTGCTGGTTCAACAATACCTTTACTGACTTGAGCAATATCGCTCAAACGCGTGACTTGTCCTGAAGTACTTGTACGAATAGGAATATTGCGAATGCGATCGAGAGAGTCCAATTCTCCCGCAACTTCAAACAACAGTTCATCAGTTTTACTGCGAAGTTGTCCGGCGCTAACCTTAGCATCACTCGCCTGAATCTGCTGAGATAATTGTTCGGCGGTTAATCCTATCCTAGCCAAATCAGCAGTCTTGATTTCGACCCTGACTTCTTCGTTTGGCTCGCCAGATAGTATCACTTTGTCAGTACCGTTAAGCGATCGCACTCTATCTTCTAAAGTTTTTGCCCATCTGCGTAAAACTGCATAATTAGCAGGGAGATTTTTCTCCCAAGTCAAGCCAACAATTAAAGCATTTGCCTTGACTTCCAAGTCTTCATACTTCGGCTGTGATGCTCCTGGTGGTAATTGCGGAACCACATCATTAATCTGACTGCGAATTTTTGCCCAAACTTTATCAACATCTTTGATTGTTTCTTTAATGTTGATGGTAATGCTGGAAATTCCAGTATCGGATCGAGATTCTAAGGTATTTACCTCTTCAATCTCAGATAACTCCTGCTCTATTGGCTCTGTCACTAACGTTTCAACCCGTTCAGCACTCGCTCCAGGAAAAAAAGTTGTGACAGTCGCAAAGCGTTGAGTAATTTCCGGATCTTCTAAACGGGGAAGCGAAAAGAAAGAAGACAGCCCCCAGACAACAATGAGTGTCAAGGTGAGAAATAGAAGTTGGCGGTTGCGATAAAAAAGAGTAAACATTGCGATTTTGGATTTTGGATTTTGGATTTTGGATTTTGGATTTTGGATTTTGGATTTTGGATTTTGGATTTTGGATTTTGGATTGAGGATTAAGGATTTTGGATTGAGGATTAAGGATTAAGGATTGGAGATTGGGAATTTTGGATTTTGGATTTTAGATTTTGGATTTTGGATTTTGGATTGAGGATTAAGGATTAAGGATTGGAGATTGGGAATTTTGGATTTTAGATTTTGGATTGGAGATTGGAGAATGAGGATTGGGGATTGGGGATTGGAGGTCAAGAATAACCATAGTCAGTGTCAAATAACCAATCTAAAATCCAAAATCTAAAATCCAAAATCCAAAATCCAAAATCCAAAATCCAAAATCCAAAATCCCCACTCACAGCGTCGGACGCACTAACTGACCGGGTACAATCCGTTGAGTACCATCTGCAATCACTGTGTCACTGGACTGAAGTGTACCCCTCACGAGAACACGGCTTCCTTGCGTGTGCAATACTTCGACATTTTGCTGTTCAACACGATAAGACTTTGTTCTATCTGATGAGTTTTCTGTTTCTCTTAAGGCGTAACAAGACCACAAACCACGCTCTCCACGTACTAATGCTGTAATTGGTACCCAGTAACCGTTTTCTCTGACTGTTTGTGGAATCGTCAAGCGTGCGATTTGTCCGGGAGCTACTGACTGCGCTCTTGCTCCCTCTAATGTCAACACCACGGTGCGAGTCCGAGTTGTGAGGTTAACTTCTGGCAAAATTGATGAAACTTTACTTTGGTATATGTTTTGTCCTATTTGCACTTTCTGTGTGCTTCCTATCTGAATCTGTGGTATCAACTGTACGGGGACACCAATCTCTATTTCTGGTTGAGTGTTTTCTACCAAGCGCACCACTGCTTGACCTGCATTGACAACAGTCCCTTCATCTAGACGACGTGCAGCAATTGTCCCGGAGAAAGGAGCTTTGATTGTACTCTTGGCAATGTTAATTTTCATCTGAGCAATGCTAGCATCTAATTGTTTGACAACTGCCTGTTGTGCTGCTATCTGTTCTTTGCGCGTACCTGCTAGTAGCTCGTTTAATTCACTGCGAGAAGCTGCTAACCTCTCTAATAAAACATTTGTATTGGAGGCTACTTCTTCGTACTGCTCTCTAGAAATGGCTCCTTGATTGTATAAATCTTTTCTTCGAGCATGCTTGATTTCTTCTAGTTTTAACTGTTGTTCTATTTGTTTGACTTGGGCGCGAGCAACGGCGATTTTCTCTGATCGCGGTCCGGCTTTGAGTTCTTCTAAAATTGCGATATTCTGAGCTTTGCGGGCTAGTAATTCTTGAAGTTGTGTCTCTAGGTAACTGCTATCGAGTTGCGCTAAGGGAGTTCCTACAGTCACGCGATCGCCCCGATCCACTTTTAGCCCAACGACCTTTCCAGAACGCTCAAAGCCCAACTCGCTGACTCGCATCGCTGCAACTTCTCCCGTATAAGCCTGCAACAATTGATACGACGTGACTGCCTTTACCCGTTGGGTTTTCACTGGAATAACGTGTTTATGGGGTGTAATTGCGACATTTTTTTTCGCACTGGTGGAGTTTAGCCCTACTAAAGCAAGACTTGATACAGATACTACCAACAGAGCGATCGCACTTACGGGGATGAATCGACTTTGTTTCAACTTGAAACTTGGTATGACCTCAACTAAAGTGCCATCATTTAACTGCAATATCGTATCTTGTCCTTTATTTGAGTCATTTTTCATAAAATTTACCTAAATAATAAATTTTGAGAATCGGATTTGCTGGGGTTTCGTTAAGTATTTGTTGAGCTTTCCCCACGTATTCCTATTGAGTATTAACGAGCTGCAACGAATAAGTATGTGAGACAAAAATGAAAGAGAATACTTTATGTAGATCTAGAGCCTCAGTCTAGTATTTACAGCAATTTTGAGATTAAGGATTTTCAAGAAATCAATTCTCCATCTTGTGGGACGGACGTCCTCGCCTGTCCTGTATTGGTGGCGGGCTAGAAGCCTGCACCACAAGAAATTTTGAGAGATTTTTTATTTGGACGACCTTGAGATTAATAGACTACTGCTCTACGCAAACAAGGAAATCCTTTTTCTGAAAACAAACAATCTTATGCAAATTTCGGAAACTGAAACCGATTTTTGAGAAAAAGTTTTTTAACTAGTACTCGATCGCATTGATTGTGAGGAGCTGCAAGATCCCCTTAAGAAGATGTTTGAAAAGTTTTGGCCTCATATAATGAGCTACTATACAAACGCTCGTCCGCCTGCGCGGACTAACGGCTGTACGTTCGCTCATTTTTAACCGCAAGATTTAATTTACGCCTTACAGGGGTTGTCATTCCGGGTGTGGAATGGATTCAGGCATTTTTAGTCCCATAGGAGCTTTTGGTCATTTTATGATTTCTCCTATGCCTACGGCTTAAATAACCGCCTCTCTTAGCCTTTTGGAATGGTCAGAAATTTTACATAAAAATAATGGCTCACGTAAAAATCCCCTTTTTCCTTTTACATTAAGGCTTTAATTCCCCTTTGGATCTCAAAATAAGCGAACGTACAGTAACGGGAAATCAGGATATTAAAACCCACGTAGGTGGGTTTTGCTTGTATAGCCGCGATTTCCAATCGCCAAGGCTGTATTAATTGAGACTTTTCAAACATCCTCTAAGATCCCCGAGTTCTCAAAGAAGTCGGGGATCTCTTGGAATATTGTAAAGATACTTCAGAGACTAGGCTAAATATTTGCTTAAGTATATATCCTAACTCACTAAGAAAACAAAAACATTCTTGTTTCTACGGATATTTGACAAAAATGCCATCTTCATACCCAAACAAATCCCCCCATCACCTGTTCTATTAATTACCAGACATTGTAAAGTTTTGTAAAGACGAGCGTAATTAGCAAGATCTATTGTGAGTCTTTACTTAAGAAGTACAAATGAAACATTAGCTTTGGGTTGGGGAAGCATGAGAAAATATCTTATATTTTCATGTATATTTACACCAGGCTGTATTAGTTTCACTGTCACTTAAGAAGGTAGAAGGCAGCTATCCATCTCTACGCGCAGCACGGGGATTTAGTAAGGTTTGCACTCTATTTTTTTAGACATAAATAAATTTAGGGGCTTTGGATCGTATGAGCCAATGGTAGTGAGGACGTTATTCTATAAAATCTTAGAATCTTTCATAAATACCCTCTGCCCTGGGTGCTTTCTTCAGTAAAGAAAACAGAGTTTCACAACTGGTATTATGGTTTTTAATAATTTTGTTTTAGAGCAAAGTCAGATTGGATGCATACTACAGCCAGAAGAAGAATTGCAGTTGGCTAAATTATTTTTAGATCGTACCGCAGTTGCTGTTTTCTGGGTAGATCCAGAAGCACGATTTCTTTACGTAAACAATTCAGCTTGTGTCACGACTGGCTATTCCCGTGAAGAATTCCTCTCCATGAGAGTAGATAACCTTAATCCCCTCTTTTGCGGAAAAGGTTGGTCTAATTACTGGAAAAAAATCAAACAACAACGCTTTTTGACCTTAAAAGCTCTGCATCAAACTAAAGAAGGCTGGAGTTTTCCGGTGGAGATCTCCGTGACCTATTTGAAATACTACGATAGGGAGTGTGCTTGTCTAATGGTTAGCAATATCACTAAAGACCAGCAGATAGAAACAGTCCCAGAGTATCACTCAAATCACCTCAAAAACCCAGTTTGGTTTGGAAAAAAGACCAAAACTTCGTTAAGTACACCTGAAGAAACTGAGTTTTTTAGCCCCGATCTTGTAGATTTGACCTACTCTGGAAACATGGCTGCTGAACCATTAGAGTTCAAAGTTCAAAAATGTACTGCTGAATTAAAGAATGTTAACGAGCTATTGTGTTACGAGATTAGCGATCGCAAACAGGTAGAGTCAGCACTGCAAGAAAGTGAAGAACGGTTTCGCGCCGCGTTCAATCAGGCGGCTGTCGGCTTAGCCCATGTGGGAACAGATGGACACTTTATACTAGTTAACCAAAAGTTTTGTGAGATTGTGGGTTATACATCAAAAGAGTTGCTCGATCGAACTTGTCCAGCTATTACCCATCCTGACGACCTTAAAACTGAATTAGAGTATGTTTGTCAAGTATTAGCAAATGAAATTCAGACTTACTCAATGGAGAAGCGATACATTTGCAAAGATTCTTCTTATGTTTGGATTCATACAACTGTTTCTCTCATCCGAAACCCTGACGGATCTGCAAAATATTTTCATGTTGTGACTGAAGATATTACAGAACGCAAGCGAATTGAAGAAGCACTATGCCAAAGCGAAGCTAGATTTCGCACTTTGGCAGAAATGACTAACGTCATCATATTTATTCAACAAGGGACACAGTTTTGTTATGTCAATCCAGCTGCGGAATATATAACAGGCTACAAAAGAGAAGAGTTATTAGCTCACCCTGATATTTGGGAATTAATAAAAGAGCGCAAACAATTACATCAACAGAATCAATCAGATTTGGTCCAATCTGAAGAAATCAAGCACTGTGAGGAGGAGATTAAGATTCTGACCAAAAATGGTGAAGAGCGTTGGTTGAATTGCTGTATTGGTTCAATTGAGTTTGAAGGAAAGTTAGCTGTATTAGGAACAGCTATCGATATTACCAAGCACAAACAAGCGGAAGTAGACATTAGACAGGCTCTAGAACAAGAAAAAGAACTTAGCGAACTTCGAGCACGTTTTATCTCGATAGTTTCCCATGAATTTCGCACTCCCTTGAACAACATTTCTTTTTCTACCAGTTCGCTGAGACGCTATGGTCACAAATGGACTGAGGAGGAAAAACTTGAGTATCTCTACGGTATTGAAACAGACGTTGAACAGCTAAATTCATTGTTAGATCAGGCTTTATTTATTGGTGGGGCGGAAGCAGGAAAACGAAAATTCGCTCCACAACGACTTGATGTAGCGCAATTGTGTCGTCACTTACTAGTAGAAATGCAAATGCAAGACAGCGGTCAGCACGTCTTTTCTTTTGTGAGTCAAGGTGAGTGTTTAACAGCTTGCGTAGATAAGAACCTGCTACAGCCCATTCTGACAAATTTGCTCTCAAATGCTATGAAATATTCCCCGTCAAACAGTCAAATTGATTTGCAATTGTTTTGTCAAAATGAGAACTTGGTTTTTCAGATTAGCGACAAAGGAATTGGTATTCCATTAGCAGATCGACAACAATTATTTGAGCCATTTCATCGGGCTAGTAATGTTGGCGAGATACAAGGTACAGGGCTGGGGCTATCAGTTGTCAAAAAATTTGTCGATTTACATGGGGGTCAAATTTGTGTAAACAGTACTGTTGGAGTAGGCACTACGTTTATTGTTACCTTGCCACTACGGAGTGAACCAATGAAGACTCAGTAGCGCTCTCCCTCTTAATTTCACTAGCTCGGCGGATAACAGAGAAGATTATGAAAAAGATTCTGATAATTGAAAATGAGACACGAACTCGCAATCTCTTTTTAAATAGTCTTAAAACTGATGGTTACAACGTCATTGGTGCTGAAAATGGTCTTGTTGGTGTTCAGTTGGCAAAAGAGCATTTACCGGATTTGGTGATTTGCGACATTCAAATGCCCGAACTTGATGGTTATGGAGTGCTGAAGACACTTAGACAAGAACCTCTCACAGCAGTGATTCCCTTCATTTTTCTCACTGCTAAAATTGCCAAAGCCGAACTGCGTCAGGGAATGGAACTCGGAGCAGATGATTATCTGACTAAGCCCTGTAAAGTCGAGGAGTTATTGCGAGCGATCGCCATTCAACTGGAAAAACAGACAGTTATCAAGCAGTGGTATTCTACTGAAAGTCAAACCATTCGAGAGTCACAGTCTATTAATACGGCGATCGTACCAGACCCTCAATCAATTTTTCCTGACAACTTTCCGCAACTCAATCCAGTCTTCCAATTTATCGAAGAAAATTACGACAAACAAATAAGCCTCAGTGATGTCGCTGAGGCTGTTGGTTATTCTACTGCTTATTTAACCAATTTAGTCAAACGTCAAACTGATAAGACAGTATACAACTGGATTGTCGAGCGCCAGATGGTAGAAGCGCGTATGTTGCTTTTAAAGACTGATGAACCCGTCAATCAAATTGCTGCTCAGGTAGGTTATCCAGATGCAGGTCATTTCATCCGTCGATTTCGCCAGATCTACTCCATATCTCCAAAACAGTGGAGAAACACGCACCGTAAGTAGCTATAGGCTTACCGCAAGTGCCTCCTTCAGCTAGAGCGCGAGCAGCCCCAATGAAAAATTTCATCACCAATCGTGAAAAAGGTGTAGGGTGGGCAATGCCCACTCGACAACTAGCCAAAGCAGACCTCACCCCAAACCCCTCTCCTACAAGGAGAGGGGCTTCAAACCATGATTCTAACGTTGCTCCTCCCTCTCCTAGAAGGAGAGAGAGGAGTGAGTGTGAGGTCTGTCCAACTCACGTTAAGTATTACGACATTTTTTGATGAGATGAGCGAAGTTTTGCAACACGAGTTACTGCACCTAAAGCGCCAAACATTAACAATCCTAAGACTGACAAGGGTTCAGGTACATTTCTGCTACTGACTGCCCTCAGTTGTAATGGAAAGTTAACAAAGGTTACATCATATTCGTTGAACTCAGCAAAGTCTGCTTGAACTGCGGGGTCTTCAGAAACCGACTGAATACTTCCACCAGCAGCAGCCAAATCGAGTAGAAAAGCATCAGCCAATCCTGACGCTAAGGGATCTAAACCAGCAACTTTGAACGCTGGACTTGGGTTGTCCCAAAAAACATTAAAATTATCGGTGACGCCTGGTGTAGGACCGTTGTCTACAGCAAAGTAAATGGGTGTATAACCTAAAGTAAGGAACTTAGTAGTTCCATAGGTTAAATATACCTCCACATCCTCTGGATTAGCTCGATAAATTCTTTCTTCAATAGGTGAATCCGGACTGGCAAACCAATCTTGACCGAGCTTATCTTCACCTAAATTCAACGCTTTTGTAAAATCTCGAGCGCTTTTTTGACCATAGCTATAGCCAATACTACTAAGCGGAATATTGTTACTGTTTAGGTAGTTAGAAAGATTAGGGAAGCCCTTGATGCTTTGTAAAGTTGCCGAGCGGGTAGCACCGTTTGGAATAGGACTGACATTGCGTCCCATTGTATAATAGCCTGCGCTACCTGGCAGTGCATTCAAGGCTGTGCTTTCATGACCTGCGTCAGGGGCATTAGGATCTAGATTATTTACAAGTGCATATCCCTCATTTTGAGAAATATCTCCAAAAAAGTCGAGTACGTAATTAGAGTCAATAGGTGTCAGCGGGAGATTTTTAATTTTGCTGTAGTCAAAAGTTGCCGCTTGGACATTTATGGGTGTCAAGACTGTGGCAGTAGCAGTCAGTCCTAGAAATAGAGAAAGACAAGACTTACGCATATTTTGAACAAATTCCTATGAATAACGTTGGGACTAGTTTGGCTTTGGCAACAGTGCTGTTAAAGTTGCTCGATAAATGAGTAGTGACTTTACTTAAATCCTAGTAGATAAAGTCAATCTCAATTTAAGAATTCTGCTTTTTATTCTGTTTTTTTAGATGAGAAATTGCACCCAAAGCCCCAAACATCAATAATGCTAATGCTGAAGAGGGTTCGGGTATTGGTACTGCTTTAAGAGATCCCACAAATCGAAGATTGAATATATTGAATCCGTTACCCCGAGCAAAATTACTATCGTCAACATTGTTATCTTCAATAAAGACTTGGACTCCACCACCTACAGTCGCAACATCTTGTAAAAAAGCGTTAGCTAATGCGTCCGCAAATGGATTTAGCCCAGTCACTTTCGTTGCCTTCACTGGATCTGTAAAACCAACGTCAATATCATCTGAAACTTGAGTTGTTGCACCGTAATCGAGTACTGAGTAAATCTTAGAATATCCAAAACTGACTAATTTATCTGTTCCATATGAGAGGAATAGTTCAACATCATCTGGATTAGCTGTATAAATTCTTTCTTCAATACGTGAAGTTGGACTGGCGAACCAATCTTGACCGAGCTTATCTTCACCTAAATTCCACGTAGTGGTAAAACTACGGTCACTTTTTTGTCCAAAACTAAAACCAAGATTACTTAGAGTGGCTCCGTTATTTGTCAGATAGTTGCTAAGAGTTGGGAAACCAGCAATTTCAGTGACACTTGATGTTCTGGTAGCATTGCTCGGAGGCTCTTCAGGGCTTCCTTGCCGACCTGTTGTGTAATAGGGAGCTCCATTGCCTGACGCATTTAAGCTGATATCTCTATGACCAAACTCTAGGGAATTAGGATCTATGCTGGAGAAAGCTGAATACCCCTGGTTCTCAGAAGGACGTCCATCTAAGGTTAGTGTATAAGCAGAGTCGATTGGTCGTGATGAGATATTTTGCAGTAGGTCAAAGTTAAAAGTTGCAGCTCGAGCAGATAGAGGAGCAGACACTGCGATAGTGACAGTTAATCCTAGAAATGTTGGCAGGTGGTATGTACGCATAAAGGTTTTAACAAGGCTAAAAGAAATACGATCGTTTTTTTCTGACTATATGTAAAAATTGCTGCTTCAGATATAAAGTTCTGTTGCAAAAATGAGCGTTCTCAGGGGTGTTACGACTCTAAAAATTTTGCGACAGAACATCTCACTTAAGCCGATTGACGCAACTTGCGTGCAGCGATCGCCGCACCAACCATTAAGATTGCTACCACACTGCTAGGTTCTGGAACCTTAGTCGTACTAACCTCTCTAAAAGCTCTTTGCCCTTGTGCATCAGCAAAATTTAAACCTGTAACTTGCCTGTCTGCCCCAGCCGCTACAAGAAAATCGTTAAACTCTTGAGATATGTTTAGCTTTAAGCCATCAAGCGTCCAAGTTTGGCTATTAAGATTGATATTTGGACTCCCTGATGATACTACATCGAAAAGACGTAAACCTGTAGTCACTGGATCTGTAGCAAAAAATCTAAAATCAGGAGTGAAGGTGGTGGAGAGACCTCCGATTGTGAATTGAGGAGGCAGCGCAAGCTTATTTGTATCTACATTGAATTTTATCGTGCCAGCAAACTCTTCCGATCCTCTTAGAGGAATGTATGCCTTTGTCACATCGTCGTAGCTAAAGGTAAAACTAGTACCTCGAATATTAGGATTGGAGCTAGGAGGAAGCAGGGCAAAGGCGTAAGTGTAACCCGGATCTGGTATCGCTGTACTCTCAACTGAATCTAAAGATAGACCTATAGACTCTAGTATATTGAGTGTCCCTGCATCGAGGTTGAGATTCTCTTTACCAGAGATTTCTTCATAGATTTTGGCTTCAGCCCGAACATTTAGAGGTGCATGCACTGCAACGGTAGCAGCCACCCCGAAAAGTACACAAAGGAAGCGATTACGCATAATTAAAGTTCTCACAAAATGATAGAAATCGTGTTCAAATCTTAGAGGATGTTTGGGTAACCCAAAACACAGTTGCAATATCCTTGAATTAACACAACCACAATAAATAGTCAATTTTGATATAGGTACTTGCGTTACCGCATGCATGCACGCACTTACTTCCGTTCCCTAATTGTCAATAATTATGTTATCAACAAAACCTCATCTTTCTCAGAAAGGTTTTCGGCAAAGTTGACTACATCATCAAAGTCAATAGGTTATTGCTGCATCCAACATATCTAACTATCAATAATACTATAAACTGTAGCAAATGTTGTATTGTCAAGGAAGTCATAAGCGCTTTTATATTCTTCAACCAATCAAAAAAGATTATTGTTGAATTTGTATATTTTATCGGGGAAAGGCAGGAGGCAGAGGGAGGAATAAGTATTGAAGGTGATAAGTAATACCCTCTGTTCCGCCTGCCTTCTTAAAATACGCCATCAGCTATGGGCTTCATTGTTTGCTGTTTTGTCATTAATTTTGTCATTAATTGGATCGTAAAGAGTGAAAATAGCATTAGCACCAGGCTAAATATGAAATTTCTATCCAAAATTTGCATAACTACGGAAGAGAGTATAGGTCCGACTGTACATCCAAAACTGTAAACGGCTGTAAACAAGGCGCTTCCAGAAGATAATTCATCTCTGGAAAGTTTTTCTCCAATCAGTGCTAATGCTAGTGGAAAAATAGGAGTCAAGCTAGCTCCAGCGATAAAGGTCAATATCTGGACAGCAACAAAGTTCTGGGTTAGTGAAAGCGACAAAATAGATAATATGACGATGCACACATTTATTAAAAGAATCTTGATTTTGCCAAATCTATCTGCAAAATGTGTTATGGGAATAATGGCAAGCAGTCCTCCAATGACGAAAACAGAAAAGGTATAGCCTATCTGATCCACATTGTAATTTTCTTGAAGAAGATACACCGGGTATAGAGAGACTAGAACTGCTTCAGCAAAACCAAAAGCAAATGCACCGAAAAGAGGAACTGACAGCTTTTTGAAAATTCCGGTACGTGATGACGGTTGAAAAACAACAACCGTTTCAGGTATACCTATCAAGACGACTAGTATGCCACTGAAAATTAAAAGACTACCCAAAGAAAAAGCAAGTGTTGGTGAAAATTTATAGAAGACCGAAGCGATCGCAGGACCAATGCCGAATCCTAAGCTAAAGGTAAGAGCATACAAACCATTAGCTATCGCCCGATTGCTTTCACGGCAAAAGTGGTTTAATCCTGTTTGTCCACTAACGAAGTACAAACTGCAAGCAATACCCATAACAGCACGTATAATAAACCACAATGATACTTCTGTGGTCATGGTAAACAGAGGAGCAGTCAAACCCATGAGTGCCAAGCCAAACATCATCGTTCGACGCAGCCCTATTCGGGGCAACATCTTTGCTACAACGGGGGTTCCCAAAGTAATGGCAAGATAGTACAATGTAGAATTTGCACCTATCAAAATTTCAGAAACTTTATGTTGAGACATGATTGTTGAAATAAAGGGACTAAAAAGCCCCATCGATAGACCAGACAGGAATCCGATGATGTATAAGGCTGGTAATCCAGTGGAAAATGGAGAATTTGAAACTAATTTGGGTGCATAACCACTTGCTTCAGGGAACAACTCATTCAATGGAATTGATAGCTCCTCTACTGCGGTTTGTGCGCCGTTTTTATCCTGGACTCTCGCTTCAACGCTTTTCTCGTATGTTGCTGTAACTGGCTTAGCCGATTGATGTGCTCTAGCAGAATCATGTGGTGTCCCTCGATTGAGAGGAACAACTGTAGCGTCGTCTTGTGGCGTTCCCCGATTGAAGGGAACAACTGTAGCCTCATCTTGTGACATCCCTCGATTGAAGGGAACAACTGTAGCATCGTCTTGTGGCGTCCCCTGATAGGGAAATCTAATCACCGTAGGTTCTTCACTGCCCTGAAACCCATGCTGAAACCGATCGCTAGGCGGCAGCAATAGTGGTTTCTTTTCTGAGGATTTCAGGGCGTTTTGCCCCTTTTTTGGTGCTGCTAGTTTTTCCTCGTAGTAGTTCTCCATGGGGAAAGCGAGAGACTCTAGCATGGCTTTCACCGCTTGCAGAAAACTATCTGGTCCGCAAATATAAACTGTACGTTCTTGAAAGTCTGGAGCAATCGTTTGCAGCATTGCTTCGGTAACTCTACCAGTCAAGCCCATCCAAACTTCACCAGGTTCTGGATGAGTCATGGTCATTGCCAGACGGAATTTGGGCATACGTGCTGCCATTAACTCTAATTCCCGCCGGAAGATGATATCACGGGGACTGCGGGCGCTATGGAAAAAGAGAAGATCGGACTCAGCTGAGAATGTATCGCTAACCCACCGCGTCATCGACATGATTGGGATGATACCGTTCCCAGATGAAATCATTAACAGTTTTTGCGACGGTTTATCACAACAGGTAAAGTCCCCCATCGCACCGCCAACTAATTTTACCGTACTGCCGATAGTGATGCGATCGTGCAACCAATTAGAAACCAGAGCCAGTTGTCTATTGCGGGAATCAGTAGCATGTCCGACGCGCTTGACAGTAATTTCCAAGCTGTGGGGTCTTGAAGGGGTAGAGGAGATGAAGTAAGAGCCTAAAACCGGGTCTCCATCAATGTCCAACTCTAGGGTAACAAACTGTCCGGGCTTATAAGTAAACGGCAGCGATGACTCAGCCGCAAAGGAAAATGTCTTGATGTCTGCAGTTTCATCAACCACCCCCACACATCGAACAAGCAACTCATCCTTTGTCCAATGGCGATCGCTACCTTGTCTCCTACCAAGGGAGGCGTCTCTTATCGAAGATGCTTCCACCGATTCAACAAGGATGACAAATCCCCCGATGCGGATGACATCATTCTTTGACAAGATGTAGCTCTGGTTAGCTTGAACGTCTTCGTTGTTGATTCGGGAACCAATCCGACTACACAGATCGGTAAAATAATAATCCCCATTTTGGTAGATAATTCTGCCGTGTATGCGACTTACCTCAGGGCTAACCAGAACTAAGTCACAGTTCAAGGCTCGCCCAATAGTACACTGACCTTTACTGGTTGTTTCTGGTGTTAGATCTATTGGATGGATCTCACCTGTTTGATAATTAAAAACTTTGATTTTTAGCATTTCCTAAATTTCCTTATTTAGGGACCTTGTTGACTCTGGTAAAACAAAAGAGAATGAATATATGCCTTGATAAACTTGGGTGAGTACTCCTGCTTAACTTGTTCTCAAAGCCACATCAACATCACTGGAATTAATTTGCATTCCAGAGTTCAGGTTATAAAAATTAAATCCTACTAAATACTGTGCTGCAATTTATGGACTTCTATTAATTCATCAAGTCCAAACTCAAAGATTACGGAATTATTTAAAAAATGCACTTTTATGGGAACTAGAACTCTTCTCAAAATGAATTGCCCTCATCCCCTAACCCCTTCTCCCCTGGGGAGAAGGGGAATAAGAGAGTAGTCCGTCACATCAACTTTGCTGGGTCATAAAATTCTCCGCGTCCCCGTGTCACCGCGTCTCCGCGTCTGTCTTCACCCGTCAATTTTGGCTTGACAGACTAGTAGGACGGTCTGGGGTTGGGAGTGAGGGCAGAATAGCAAGATTGTAAAATTGGGATGTTTCCTGTCCCCTCTCCCAAAGGGAGAGGGCTAGGGTGAGGGCAAATCTTACGGATTTAACCAGTTATTTCCACATACATCGCTGCAAGCATATCATCCATAAGCTTTAAGTACTGCTTACCCAGCTCATTGATAGTTTCGCTCAGATGAAAATTGCGAGAGTATTCGATTTCTAAGTGTAAGCTTCCATTGATGGTGAAAAAGAAAAACTCCAGCAAGGTTGTGCGTTTTTGTTCGGGAGGAGACAATCGGCGATCGCGATCTTCCGCCAAGAACTCAAACACCTCAGATACCGGGAGAGTGCGGTTCCCCAGGTAATTCGCCCGTATAGGTGTCAAATTAGCATCAGGATAGATATGGCTGGGCAAGCGATCGCATATCCAATCAAACGTATTACCATTCATTGGCAACCCATCAAATCCATCTTTAATATTCTTAATAATCTGTTCCCACTTTTCCTGATGTTCTACGTTGATTCCCACAGGAAAATTGACAGCATAATTACCGACGCTTTCCCAAAACAGATGATTTGCACCCAAATCTCTACCGTTGGTACGATGGCTAACCACGACCCAAGATTTGTCAGACCAATTTGCCATCAGCTGATACAGAGGAGCCAGTAAAAGAGTATACACATTACAACCATAGTGCTGTTTAGCTTTGCGTACCAGTGTATCAGTTTGTTCTTTAGTCAAGATAAATTTTTGACTGCAAGCGGAAGCCTCATCATTCGAGCCATTAAGATGGTCAAAAGGAACTACGAACGTGTATTCCCTAGAAGGAAACTGAGAATTCCAATAATCAACGTGGCTCGCCAAAGCACCACCTTTGTCTTGTTCCACAAGCAAACGCACGTAATCTGTGTAAGAAGGTGGAGAGGAGTTTTCAAAGCTGACATTTCCACCCGCCAACATCTGGTCATATGCGTACCAGAGTTCCTTAAATAATACACTGGTACTTAACATATCAGCAATGATATGGTGTGCAACAATTGCAATATCGTAGCAAGATTCACTCACCTTAACCACAATTGTTGACATCAAAGGCCACTCATTAATCTGGAGTTTTTGGCTGCTTTGTTGTATCATGGTGTGGATTTGTTCATCGCGCTGTTCGTCTGTAAGGTGACTGCGATCGTGAAAGCTAACCGTAAGTGGCTGAGGTTGACCGAGCACTCGCTGTTGCCATTGACCTTGGTGTGAGACAAACACAGTACGCAAGGCGGGATGGCGTATCACCATAAGGTTAAGAGCTTTGTTGAAAAGCTCCAGATTTAAGGGTTTGTGGTATAGAAACCGCGAGTACCCCGTCCACTGGTAAGGAGGCTGGAAGTATGATGTCAGCCAACGCTGACCAGGACCAAGGGGTAAATATTCATCAAATGAATCAGTTGCAGTGACAGCTTTTTCAGTTGTTGAACGGTTCTCAGGTAGTAAAGCCAGCAAAGCTTTGCGATCCAACTTACCATTATGATTCTTGGGCAAACTGGGGAGCCATTCCAATCGTTGAGGAATCATGTAATCTGGTAGTTGCTTGGAGAGATGTTCCTTAATTTGTCGGTTGTTAACCTTCTGTCCTGACATCCAAGCGACCAACCTTTTCTGTCCAGCTCCATAATCTACTGCTAAGACTGCTGCTTCACGTACTGATGGGTGAGTATTGAGAACGCTTTCGATTTCTCCCAATTCTACACGAAAACCACGTATCTTAACTTGATGATCGATACGCCCGTGGTATTCAAAACTACCATCTGGCAATTCTTTTGCCAAATCGCCAGTACGATAGAGATGTTCTCCAGGAATCTCAGAAAAGGGATTGGAGCGAAAAGCTGCTGATGTTCGTTCCACATCGTTAAGATAACCCTTAGCCAGTTGTATACCTCCTATCCAAAGTTCTCCTAACTCTCCTGGCGCAACTGGCTGCATTTGCTCATTTAGTATCTTGATGTAGACGTTATCAATCGCTTTACCGATAGGAATATTCTCATCAGGTCGCTGAGTGATAATATGAGCAGTCACGTCAATAGACGCCTCAGTCGGTCCGTACAAATTTGCTAACCCAGTCTCTGTACCATACTTATCAATCCAACGTTGTATAAAAGATAATGGTAAAGCTTCACCACTAAAGACTAACCAACGTAGGTGAGGAAATGACCAAGTTTCATCTTCCAAAGCACTGATAAACTCTCCAAACAGCGAAGGGACAAAGTGCATAATATTAATTTGGGTGTCCTCGATCCACTGTGCAAAATCCCAAGGATTGATGACTGTTTCCCTCTCTACAGGGCAAATTGTAGCTCCCTCCATCAGCGTCCAAAAGAGTTCCCAAACCGATATATCAAAACAGAAAGAAGTTTTCTGTGCTACTCGATCTCCGGGTTTTAACTGAAAGGTATTTTGCATCCACTCTAGGCGGTTCATATAGCCACGATGGTTAAGCATGACTCCTTTAGGGCGACCTGTAGACCCAGAAGTATACAGAACTGTCATCAAATCATCTGGAGAATTAGTATAATTTACATCCTTATCTGAGACAGCAGACCAAATATTTTTATCAACTAAGCTTAGTTCTTTTCTTGCTGGGAAAGTTTCTTCATTGTCCAAAAACATCAGGGTATGCAACAGCGACTTCTCATCCAAGCACTCTTCAAGTTTGGAAGTCACTTGGGACTCAGCAAGCAAAGTGTCAATTTTGGCATGGTCTAAAATATAGCGTATCCGTTCTGCTGGGTAAGAAGGATCGAGGGGAACATAAGCACCACCAGCTTTAAGGATACCTAAAATTCCTACTACCATGAGAGGACCGCGCTGGGTCATAATACCTACCAAGGTGTTTGGTCCTACACCTAAAGTCCGCAAATAATTCGCAACTTGATTGGAAAGGCGATGTAATTCGGCGTAAGTCAATTTGGTTTCTTTATGCAATACTGCTACAGCATCAGGTGTTTGCTGAATCTGTTCGACAATTTTTAGGTAAGGAATTTCCACAGTCTTGTTCATTTTCATTATTTTGGATTTTAGATTTTAGATTTTGGATTGAGTTTGTGTATCTTGTGGGACGGGCGTCTCGCCCGTTGGTAATATCGAGGTGAAGAAGGTTTTATCCACTACTCCTGTCTCGTCCGAAGATTACTTATTTGAATGAACCGCAAAGACGCAAAGGACACGAAGAAAGAGAAGAAGAAAATTGGTAATCTTGTACCGGGACGGGAGTACAATTGAGGCTGGCAAGTTTGTGTATCTTGTGGAACGGGCGAGACGCTCCTCCCCTACTCCCTACTCCCTACTCCCTGTTCAATACAGTTGCCATTTCCTGCAAACTTCTGCAACTGAACAAGGCTTGACGATCGACTTTTCCGTGCAATTTTTCCAGACGGGTAACGATACGTATGCGTTCTAGTGAATCCATACCTAAGTCCGCTTCTAAATCTTGATCCATCTCTTCAGAGGTAATTGGGTAGTGACAAATTTCCTCTGCTACCTGTCTAAGTAGAGACTCGATATTAGTATTAGTCTCTTTTTGGGACGCTGGAAGCGGTTGTGTTATTTCTTGGTGTTGAATTGTCAGTGAGGTTAATTCTTCTATCTGAGAAATGTATTCCTTCATTAAGCTGTCAATTACGGACAGGTTGAAGAATTTGCGATCGTAACTTGCAAACAGATGCAGGCTGTCGTCAAATATCTCTTGTAAGATATCTATCGTTCCTGCAGCGTTTATACCACCTGCTTGATAACTAGTTACCGCTATAGAACCGTATTGAGTGTCAATGTGGGTGTGTCCGGTGTAAGGGAAATAGAGATTGGATTTTAACGCACTCCGGAATACAGCTACACTATGGTCGGGTATTTTGCCGTCTTCTAACGCTATATTGTTTCGGAAAATTGTGCCAATCTGACGAGTTTGAGATCTGTCAAGTCCACTGGCTATTCCATTTTGAATTTCCTGATGAAGACGGTTTAACAGAGTTGACCAATCTTCGTTTGGTTGCGGCGGTGCGAAGCTGAGTGCGAGATTCTGTGCGAAACTGCTGACTATATGAGAAGCATCTACCCCTGGATAGATTCTACCACCAGTGGGGACTTGCACGATCGCAGGTTGAGAGGACTGCTGAAACTTCACAACTGCTCGCAGGAATGCTCCCATTAAGAGGGAATTGATAGGTAATCGCCATTCACGGGTTTGGGCAATTAGCTTAGCAGTGATTTCGCGTCCAAGACGGTATCTCTGGGTGTGAAATTCAGGATGCGTGTAATTAACAGTACCACCTTGTGGATTCCAGAAGTAAGAATCTTTACCCTGTTTGCTAGTATACTCTGTTAGTAAACGGTCTTCCTCTGGGTCATACCAAGCATTCATGGCTCCCACGACTTCGGAGTACTCTTGTAATGTGGTGGCTGGAAGCAGATTGGGTTCATCGTTGCTGATAAGTGCGCGGTAAATTTCCATAAATTCGCGCAGTATGATATGATTTCCCAACGCATCTGATATCAAATGTTCGTTACCTAGAAACAGTTGATAATCGTTATCTCCTAACTGGAGTACGGAAAATCGATGCAGTGGCCATTCAATCATTGACCATTGGTAATTCAGCCATCGCTGTAACTCTTCTTGTATTGCCTGTTCTTGAGCATCAGTGTCAAGATGTCTGAGATCGGTGACTGGGATTTCAGGGGGAATCGCTTCTTCGAGAACTTCCATCTGATAGTCTCTAAAGCGAGTTGCTCCTTCTGGTACGTGGAAGCGAGCGCGCAACATGGGATGGCGAGATATCAGGTGTTTCCAGCTTTGCCACGCAACGTCTGTATCAAAAGACCCTTGTAAACGCAAGGAAGAGAACAGACTGTTGGAACTAACAACCCAGTGTCCTACTAAGTGAAAATACTGACCATGTAGTATGGGGAGTGGGGAGTAGGGAGTAGGGAGTGGGGGTAAGACATTTTCGTTCGCTGGTTGTGGGTGCGATCGCTGCTCATGTGGGTCTAGATTGACAACTTTGGTTTCTTCTGTGCTGTTTGTATCTTTTTCACTAGAGGGTTGCCATTCTTCAAATCTTTGAATGACTTGCCTTACGGTTTGCGACTGCATCAGGTCACGTAAGGAAAAGTAATTGCTAAATGCTGTCTTTTGGTCGTCTGGAATAAGTTTTACTAAGTCGCTCATGAGTTGGGTCATCATGAGAGAATCTAGACCAAGGTCTCCCTCTAGGGACATATCCGGAGTCAGTTGGTCTTGTTTTCGTCCGCTTGTCTTAGCAATTATAGCAAAGATGCGGTCTTGAAAGTTTGTTTCTGGAATGCTTGTTGAGAAAGTCTCTTGGTTTTTGAGTTGTGTTTGCTCTTTTTTGGAAGGTACTTCGACGGCTTTGATGTCCAACCAATAACGTTGGCGTTGGAAAGGATAGGTAGGTAAAGACACTTTTGCACGTTGGTAATCCCGGTCAAAACCCGACCAGTTAACTTTCACGCCGTTGACGTATAACTGTCCCAAACTTTGGAGGAGCTGCTCCCAATCATCATGTTCTCGACGCAGTGAAGGTAACCATACCTCTGTTCCTTCTGGGAAACACTGTCGCCCGATGTCAATCAGTACTGGATTTGGTCCGATTTCCACAACAATATCGATCGCCTGTGCGTGTAGCGTTTGTATTCCATCAGCAAATCGCACGGTTTTGCGTACATGATTCCGCCAATAGCTGGCTTGACTCATTTCTGATGGGCGCACCAGTTGACCTGTGACATTGGAGATGAGGTCTATGTTAGGTTCGCTGTAGGTAACAGTTGCTGCTTGCTGCTCAAAAGCATCTAACATTGGTTCTATCAAGGGCGAGTGAAATGCGTGGGACACGTTCAAGCGCCGAGACCAAATTCCACAAGCTTGCAATTCCACAACGACTGCTCGTACACTCTCTCCTTCACCGGAAATCACTACGTTTTGCGGTCCATTGAGGGCTGCGATCGCAATTTTTCGTCCATAGGGAGAGACCGCAGCCCGTACAGTGGCTTCATCTGCAAACACTGCAGCCATTTCACCTCCTAGTGGTAGGGCTTGCATCAGACGAGATCGCTCTGCTATGAGTTTCAGACCATCTTCTAAACTGAACACTCCTGCACTGACACCCGCCACGTATTCACCGACACTATGACCCATGACCACATCTGGAGTAATTCCCCAAGAGCGCCATAATTCAAATAAAGCATATTCTAGGGCAAACAAAGCTGGTTGGGTGTAAGCAGTCTGGTTGATAGGAGAGTCCGAAGTTGCTGCTGGATAAAGTACAGACAACAGGGGTTGTTGTAAGTAGGGACGCAAGATAGTATCGCAGCGATCAAGTGCTTCACGGAAGGCGGGCGCTTGTTCGTAAAGTTGGCGTCCCATCCCTGCAAACTGGGAGCCTTGTCCGGTAAACAAAAATGCGATCCTGGGCTTATGGGTGTTTTTAAAGAACCCTGCGAACACGTTATCTGGGTTGAGCTTAACACTAAAGGCTGCGAGTTGTTCACACACCTGGGGTAAGTTTTTCGCAACCAGCGCCAATCGATGGTCAAAGACAGAACGACCCGTATTGGCTGTAAAGCAAACATCAGCGAGGTTGAGGTTGGGATTAGCTTTGATGGTTGTGTAAAAGTCGCTGACTAATTGCTGTAATGCTTCTTCACTTTTTGCTGAAAGGCTAAGCAAATGCAAGGGGCGCTCTTCCGAGCTGGAGTCACGTTTTCTCCCCATCTCCCTAAGAGGGGCTTCCTCAAGCACTAAGTGAGCGTTGGTTCCACTAACGCCAAACCCACTCACCCCTGCAATGCGGAGTCCATTTTCTGCTCTCCAAGACATTCTTTGAGTTGGAACTACCACTGGAAGTTCTGTCCATCGGATGTGAGGATTGGGATTGTTGAAGTGCAAATGGGGAGGTATTTCTTTATTTTGCAATGACAGCACGACTTTAATTAACCCAGCCACCCCAGCTGCTGATTCCAAGTGACCAATATTAGTCTTCGCCGAGCCAATAACTAAAGGTTGTTCCTTCGAGCGTCCTTGACCCAGTACAACTCCCAAAGACTCTACCTCAATTGGGTCTCCTAAAGATGTACCCGTACCATGAGCTTCAATGTAGCTTACTTGTGTTGGTTCTACCCCAGCGTTAGCCAAGGCTTTGCGAAGCAGTGCTTGTTGAGCGACTCCATTAGGAACTGTCAGACCACTACTAGGTCCATCTTGATTGACTGCTGAACCCCGAATCACAGCCAAAATGTTGTCTTCATCGGCGATCGCATCACTTAAACGCTTAAGAACCACAACCCCGCAACCCTCTCCGCGAGCAAAACCGTCAGCTGAATCATCAAAGGTTTTGCAGCGACCGTCAGGAGCTAGCATCCTGGCTCTACAAGTCGCAATGGTTGAAATTGGTGACAGAATGAGGTTAACCCCACCAGCAAGAGCTAAATTACACTCTTGATTGCGTAAACTTTGACAAGCAAGATGGATCGCTACCAATGACGACGAGCACGCTGTATCGACGATCATACTCGGACCCACAAGACCCAGGGTATATGACAAACGACCAGCCACAGCGTTCAAACAATTTCCTGTGGTACTGTAGGCGTCAATGTTGGTGCGATCGCCAGATTCTACCTGAAGTTGCAAATAATCATTAGTTGTAATCCCAACAAAAACCCCAGTCTGGCTGTTTCTGAGTCCTTCTGGAGCAGTCCCAGAGTGCTCGATCGCTTCCCAACTGACCTCTAACAGGAGTCGCTGTTGGGGGTCCATGCTAATAGCTTCCCGTGGAGTGATACCAAAAAATTGCGGTTCAAACTGGTCTACCTGGTCTATAAATCCAGCACTTCGGACATACATTTTCCCTGGTGTATCAGGATTCGGGTCATAAAATTCATTGATATCCCATCGGTCGGGAGGAACTTCTGTAATAGCATCAACTCCATCACGCAGCAGAGACCAGAAAGCTTGTAGGTTTTTTGCACCTGGGAATCGACAACCCATCCCAATAATTGCGATCGGTTCTGTCTTAGAATACTGCATTGCATCAAGCTTGGCTCGCATTTCTCGGAGTGCAACAAGTGCATTTTTTAAGCGGGATTGATAGTCGATAGTGTCTGAGGGATTGTTCATTTTCGGAATTTTCAAAAATTGTTAGTTAGTAGGTTGGGTTGAGGAACGAAACCCAACATTTCATTTTATAAATGACCTCTTAATTTCTCTTTTCTTCGTGTCCTTCGCGTCTTTGCGGTTCATTTAATTAAGTTTATTAACCGCAAAGACGCAAAGAGCGCAAAGAAAGAGAAGAAGAAAAATTAGCCATTAACCATTGACCAACTATTTAATTCTTCATCAAGCAATGATGCTAATTCGGAAGAAGAAAGTTGTTCTAGATCTGCTGACAATCGAGTTGCTTCCTGGCTATCTTTTGGCAAGTTAGAAACAGTTTCTACTGCTTGTTCTAGAGCTAGAACTTCAGTAGCTAAGTATTGAGCAAGAGTCTCTATATTGGGATAGTTAAAAGCCAATGTCGAACTTAAGGTCTGTCCCAAGCTAGTTTCGAGTCGTGTCTTCAATTCAACAGCCATTAACGAATCCATTCCTAGTTCGACAAATCCTTGTCTTATTTGTGGTAGTTGAGATTGTTCTAATCCCAGTACCTTAGCGACTGTTGTTTGAAGATGTGAAACTAGGAAACTATAACGTTTGTTTGCGGGAAGATCTTCTAACTGTTGTATGACTTCTGGGCGTTTTGCTTGAGGAGATTCAATTTTCTCCTGAGGCTGTTTGTTAATGAGTTCGAGTAGTGGTTTCTGTCCCTTAACTTCGTAAATCGGTTTAAAGACACTCCACTCAATTTGGGCTGCTGTTATTTGAGCAATGTTTGTACCCAAAACTTCTGCTAGTACTGCAATTCCATCTTCTGGTAGCCATGCTTCGACTCCCATGCGTTTTAATAATGTCTGGGTTTCAGCAGACGCCATCCCGCCACCAGTCCAAGGTCCCCAGTTGATGCTTAACGCTGGTAGTCCTAAAGCTAGGCGATGATGGGCGATCGCATCGAGGAAGTGATTACCTGCAGCGTAGTGGGCTTGTCCTCTAGACCCCCATACTGAGGCAATTGAGGAGAAGCAAACGAAAAAGTCTAGGTTCATCTCTTGGCTGAGATGATGCAGGAGCCATGTACCTACTACTTTAGATTTTAGTGTATATTGAAGTGTGCTAAAGTCAATATCTTGTAACACTTTGTAATCTGTAACTCCGGCTGCATGGACGATTCCTTTGAGGGGAATTTGAGGATCTCGCAACTGCTCAAAGACTGCTGTCATCTGCTCTGAGTTACTGACATCAGCTTGAGCTACGATAATCTTGGCTCCCATGTCTTCTAAGGATTGAATTGCCTTAACCCGTTCCCAAGTGTCAGTCTCATGTGGTATGGTAGACCATTGGTTGCGATCGGGAAGTCCTTTGCGCCCTAGCAATACCAGGTTTCGCGCACCTTGCTCTACCATCCACTGAGCAGTTTGAAGCCCTAAACTACCTAAGCCACCAGTAATTAGGTAAGTTGCATTCGCTTGCAAATGCAGAGGTTGTGGTTTAAGATTGCTGCTACGTACTAAACGAGGAACATAGCGTTGTTTGCCACGAATAGCTATTTGGTCTTCGTCATCTGGTTGCCAAATTTCTGCAAGTAAGGACTTAGCTTGTGATGTGGTTCCTTCTTTTCCTGAGGTATTGGGGTCTAAATCGACTAGCCCTCCCCAAATTTCTGAGTGTTCTAACGCAATGACCCGACCTAAACCCCACAAAGGTGCATTAGCGACTGCAAGGGGAACGGGTTTTGCTTCCACTGCTTGGGTTCCGCAGGTTGCTAACCACAATTTGGGTGAGATGGAATTGGTAAAATTGAGTAACGCTTGAACTAGATGCAGCACGCTACCACTGCCTAAGACTTGAGCAACTTCTAGGGAGGATGGTGTGATTTGGTGAGAACGTGTTTCTAAACTCCACAGATGCACGATTCCACGAAATGGCAGTCCATTGGTTGCGGTAAGTTCTTGGAATAGCCTTTGAAAGTCACTCAGGTTTTCAGGGTTGATTTTTCGATGTCCGTCTTCTAAAGTTTCGTAAGCTTCGCCTGGGTAAATCATCAAACATTTCTCGCCAAGCTCTTGCAGAAGTTCTGCTAATGCTTGTCCTACTCCTGTGCGATCGCTAAAGATCACCCACTTACCACGTTGCGTTGTTTGAATTTGCTGGGGTAAAGCTTTACGGTTTTGGGGTTGCCATTGAATTTGGTATAATGAATTACGACCTTTCGCTAAAGTCTGTTGCTGTCGATCTTGCTGGAGCAACTGTGTCAGTAGCTCGTGTCTTTCTGGCGATAGTTTGGTAATACGTTCGGACAGGCTTGCTAAACGCAGATTTTCCAGTAATGATACGACTTGCTCTGTAGGAAGTTGTTCAACGAGTTCTAACGTGCGAGTCAGTTCTTTTGTATCGTTAGATTGTAAAAAATTGTGAATGGATTGAGATTCTGGTTTTTCGAGAGATATGATAGAAGACTGTTGTTTAGGTGAATCCACTTTAACCCAGTACCGCTGACCTTGGAAGGGATAGGTTGGTAAGGAAACTTTTGCACGCTGGTAATCCCGGTCAAAGCCCGACCAGTCCACATTCAAGCCGTTTGCATACAAGGTTCCCAAACTTTGGAGAAGTTGTTGCCAATCATTCTGTCCTCGGCGTAAGGAAGGTAACCATACTTCAGATCCTTCTGGCAAACACTGTCGCCCCATCCCGCTCAAAACTGTATGCGGTCCGATTTCTACAAAGATGTCGATCGCCTGTGCTTGCAAAGTCTTCATTCCATCAGCAAATCGCACCGCTTCCCTCACGTGACGCCGCCAGTAACTGGCTTGACTCACTTCGACTCCGCGTACTAGTTGACCTGTGAGATTGGAAATCAAGTCGATCTTGGGTTCGCTATAGGTAACCGTTACTGCTTGCTTTTCAAAAGCATCTAACATTGGTTCCATCAAGGGTGAGTGAAACGCGTGGGATACGCTCAAGCGTCGGGACTCAATTCCTTTCGCTTGTAGTTCAGCGATCGCAGCTTGTACGCTCTCTCCTTCACCAGAAATAACGACGTTTTGCGGTCCATTGATGGCTGCGATGGCAACTTTTTGTCCGTAGGGAGAAATTGCCGTCCGCACAGTTGCTTCATCTGCAAGCACTGCAGCCATTTCGCCACCAGGTGGTAGAGCTTGCATCAGACGCGATCGCTCTGCTATGAGTTTTAGACCGTCTTCCAAACTGAATACCCCTGCAACGCAAGCTGCTACGTATTCACCAACGCTGTGACCCATAACGACATTTGGAGTAATACCCCAAGAGCGCCATAATTCATACAAAGCATATTCTAGGGCAAACAGAGCAGGTTGGGTGTAAGCAGTCTGGTCAATGGGGGAGTTAGATCCGTCCTTTGGATAGAGTACAGACAATAAGGGTTGTTGTAAATAAGGACGCAGGATCGCATCGCAGCGATCGAGGGCTTGGCGGAAAGTAGGCGCTTGTTCGTAAAGCTGGCGTCCCATCCCTACGTACTGAGAACCTTGTCCGGTAAACAAGAATGCTACTTTTGGTCTACGAGTTTCTTGAGGTAACCCTGCAAATACCCCGGATGCTTCTTTCCCAGCGCTAAAGTCTGTAAGTTGCTCGCATGCCTGAATTGTATTTTCAGCTACCAGTGCCAGTTTGTGGTCAAAGACAGAGCGACCAGTGTTAGAAGTAAAGCAGACATCAGCAAAGTTAAGGTTAGGATTAGCTTTAAATGCTGCGGAAAAACGGTTTGCAAGCTGCTTTAATGCTTCTTCACTTTTCGCCGAAAGGCTGAGTAGATGCAAGGAACGCTCTTCCGAGATGGAGTCATCTTTTCTCCCCATCTCCCTAGAGGGAGCTTCCTCAACAACTATGTGAGCATTGGTTCCACTAAAGCCAAAGGAACTAAGTCCCGCAATCCGCTTACCATTAATAGGAGTCCAAGGGGTAAGTTCTGTAGTAATTTTGATAGGAAGTTCTCCCCAAGGAATATGAGGATTCGGATTTTTCAAGTGCAGATGGGGAGGTATTTCTTTATGTTGCAGTGCTAGCACCAGCTTAATTAAACCCGCAACCCCAGCTGCGGCTTCCAAATGTCCCATGTTGGTCTTCACCGAACCAACCTGTAGGGGTTGGTCTTGCGATCGCCCCTTTCCCAGAACTGCTCCTAAAGCTCGTAATTCAATCGGGTCTCCCAGAGATGTCCCCGTACCGTGGGCTTCCACATAGCTCACCTGTCCTGGCTCTACTCCTGCATTAGCAAGAGCCGAGCGGATAACAGCTTGCTGGGCTGGACCATTGGGAACTGTAAGACCCCCACTGCGACCGTCCTGATTGACAGCCGAACCCCGAATCAGAGCTAAAATGTTGTCACCGTCAGCAATTGCATCACTAAGACGCTTGAGAACCAAGATACCACATCCCTCTCCCCGTGCGTAGCCATCAGCAGAAGCATCAAAGGTTTTGCAGTGACCATCAGGGGCTAGCATCTTAGCCCGACACTCATTAATCATCACCGTTGGTGTTATAATCAGGTTCACACCAGCAGCGAGAGCCAAATTGCACTCTTTGCTGCGTAAGCTTTGACAAGCAGTGTGGACAGAAACTAAAGAAGACGAGCAAGCTGTATCGATCGCCATACTTGGTCCCTGTAGACCCAAGTTATAAGACAATCGACCAGAAGTCACGCTAAAAGCATTACCCGTAGCAGTATGAGCATCAACGCGATTTGGAGTGCTCGCCAACTGAAAATAATCCAAATTCATAATTCCAACAAAAACACCAGTTTGGCTACCCAGTATCTTGTCAGGTGCGATACCTGCATTTTCAAGGGCTTCCCAGCTAACTTCTAACAGCAACCGTTGCTGGGGGTCCATATTGACAGCTTCCCGAGGGGAAATTCCAAAAAACTGAGGATCGAACTGGTCTACACGATCTAGAAACCCAGCTTTCCGGACATACATTTTCTCAGGAGCATCCGGATTGGGGTCATAGTAGGTATTAATGTCCCATCTATCTGATGGAACTTCTGTCATTGCATCCACCCCGTTACGCAGCATTTGCCAATATGCTTCTGGATCGTTTGCTCCTGGGAATCGACAGCTCATTCCAATAATAGCGATCGGCTCTGTCTTAGCTTGCTCATTTGCTTCGAGCTTGGCTTGCATTTCTTTTAATGCTAAAAGCGCACGTTTCGTAGGAGATAAAGTCATATTTAATTCCTGATATTACAATTTAACCGAAGAAAGCATAAAGTAGGTTGGGTTGAGGAACGAAACCCAACATTTACAAGCATTTGTTAAGGTAGGTAGGTTGGGTTGAGGAACGAAACCCAACATTTACAAGCATTTGTTAAGTTTCTCCAGGGCGATCGCAACCCACAAAAATTCGAGAGCCCTTGTAGTATTGGGATAGGTAGTGTTGCGATAAATAAAAAAACCGCAGAGGCGCAGAGGGCGCAGAGGAAGAGGAGAAGAATTTCAAAGATTCCTTAACCTTTCTCTTTCTTCGCTCTCCTTGCGTCTTTGCGGTTCAATTAAATAAGTAGTCTTCAGGAAAGAAAGCTCTTAAAACTTAATACTTTCCAGCTCCTTGAGCAGTAAAGCCTCTGCATCTTCCTCTGAAAGCTGTTCAATTTCCGCTACACTCATAGCTTGCTGATGATTCTTCTCCAAAACAACTTGTAAATCCTCCTCATGAGATTCCTCAGAAAACATCTCACCAGCAAGATACGTAGCAAGAGCATTAAGAGTCGGATAATCAAAAATTAAAGTAGAAGAAAGAGCGTGACCCAAAGAAGCTTGAAGACGATTCCTTAACTCCATAGAAGTCAGAGAATCCATACCAAGGTCAAAGAAACCTTGATGAGCCTCTATGCGATGGGATGAAGTCAAACCTAAAACCTTAGTCACTTGGTCTTGAATGTGAGCAAGTAAAAGCTCTTGGCGATCGCGAGCGAGAACTTGCTTTAATTTCAGCAAAAACTCAAGTTTTGGGACTGTAAGTTGCTCGGTATTTACCTGTACTAGCCCGCGAGTGAACTCGGTGAGAAGTGGTGGAGCAGTATCAAGTGTAAATTGTTGCATGAACTGCATCCAGTTAACAGGTATCACCCCAACTTGAGTAGAAGATTCTTGGAGTAACTGCTCCAGCACTTGTAATCCTTGCGTTGGTGCAATCGTCTCCATCCCCATTGCAGCTAAACGGTTTTGATTTATACCATCTAAGCCAGCCGCCATCCCCATATTTGCCCAAAAGCTCCAATTAATACTCAACCCTGGTAGCCCCTGCGCTCGGCGATAATGAGCAAGTGCATCCAAAAAGGCATTGGCTGCTGCATAATTTCCTTGTCCTGGTGAGCCGAGCAATGAGGCGACTGACGAGAACATCACAAAGTAGTCTAAAGACAAGTTTTGTGTCAGAAGGTGTAGGTTCCAAGCGCCTTCAACCTTCGGAGCCATCACCTTGTTGAAGCGTTCCCACTCTTGTTGGAGCAGCACACCATCATCAAGGATACCAGCTGCGTGAATAACTCCTCGCAGTACTGGCATTGATTCACTGATTTCTCCAAGGATTCTCGCAACATCTTTCTGTTGAGAGACATCTCCCTTTGCAACCAAAACTTTGACACCCGAACGTTCTAACTCTTTCAAAACCTCGCGGGTAGTTTCTGAAGCACCACTGCGTCCTACCAGTACTAAGTACCGTGCGCCTTGCTGTACCATCCACCCAGCTAGTTGAAGTCCGAGACTACCTAAACCACCAGTAATGAGGTAAGTAGCGTCTTTACGCAAAGACAATGGTTCTGCTGCTTTCTTGGTATGGCTACTTGGAACGAGACGGGCGACATAACGCTGCTCGCCTCGAAAAACTATATGGTCTTCTTTATTGGGCTGTGAAATTTCTGCAAACAGCAACGAAGCTGCGCCTTCAGAGGTACCAGTTTCCAAATCTACCATTCCTCCCCAAATCTCAGGGTGTTCTAGGGAGATAACGCGACCAAGTCCCCACAGGGTAGAGTGAGCTACTCCCTCTGAAGTTGTTTGCGATTCGACTGGTTGAGTCCCTCTTGTGACTAACCAAAGCCGAGGAGACACTGATTCATCAACTTTGGCTAGCTCCTGTACTAGATGCAGTACGCTTTGAGAGCCTAAGGTTTGAGCAACTTTGAGAGAATCTACTGTCATCGCTTCTTCTGAAGAACTATCCAACCCCCATAAGTGAGCTACTCCACGTAACGGGGTTTTATTTATCTTCAAGACCTCGTTGAACAGTTTCTGAAAATCTTGTGTAGATTCTGGATTTATTTTGTAATGTCCTTCTTCTGAAACCTCATAGGCTTCACCGGGAAAGACCATGAAACAATTGTCGCCTTGGTTCTTCAGGAGTTTTGCGACCTCTGCTGCTATCCCTTCTCTGTCAGCAAATAGCAACCAGCTACCTGAATTTACTTGGTGCTGCAAGTTGGTCTCACGCGCTTGCGATCGCCATTCTACTTCGTAAAGCCAATGATTCAGGTTTTGGTTCTTTTGAGCAAATTGCAAAAGCATCTCGCGTTTTGCACGCTTGACGTGGAAACCCTCAATCTCTGCTACAATTTTTCCCGCATCATCAAACAACCGCAAATCGCCTGTGAGAGCTTCTTGGTTTAAGTTATCTTTGCGTCGTATCTGACCGTGAATCCACAATTGAGTATCAGCGCGACGATAGAGCCGCAAATTGTCCAAACCTACAGGTAGATAAGTATCGTCTTCGCTTTCACTAGCCAAAGCTGCAAACAAAAGCTGGAAACCAGAATCCATTAACACTGGGTGCAGATGATAGGCTGTTGCTTCTGATACTAGTGCTTCAGGAAGTCGAATTCGCCCCAGAACCTCTCCATCATACCGCCAGAGTTGTTCAATTCCCTGAAAGCTCGATCCATACTCCAGTCCTCGCTCTTGCAACTGTTGATAGTAGGTTATAATTGATACCTGTTCTTGAATACGTGCTTGGAGGTCTTTTAAAGAAACGGATGTTTGCACTGGATTTGATTGCCCAACATTGACTTTTCCCGCAGTATGCTGTACCCAATTATTGGCATCATCTGCGCGATCGCCTTCAACGCTCACTATCCGGAAAGAAGTTTGCCCATCACCTAAGGGTGTTAGGATTAACTGTACAACGCGACTGCTATTTTCTGGCAAGATGAGTGGTTCTTGAATGGATACCGCTTGCAAGCAACACGGTTCTAATCCAACCGCAGCTGCTCCAGCTAAAGCTATTTCTAAATAGCCCGCTCCTGGAAGAACTACCATACCATAAATTTGATGACCGACCAGGAAAGGTTGCAAATCGACGCTCAACTCAGACTCGAATAAAGTTTCCTTGAGTGGCGATCGCAGGCGTTGACCGAGTAAGGGATGTAACGATGTATCCCTAGTTGGCAAAACTGGCTTCTGATGTTTCCGTTCAAACCAATATCTTTGACGTTGCCAAGGGTAGGAAGGTAAGCTAACAACTGAGTTGGCAGATGGATACAGCAACTGCCAGTTTACTGGATATCCCTGAGTGTAAATGTTTCCTAAAGAACTGAGTAATGTAGTGCGTTCCGGCTGACCGCGCCGCAGAGAGGGCAAAACTGTACCTTCTTTATTAAGATGATTGAGGCACTGGGAAATATAACCTGAAAGCACTGGGTGCGGGCTAACTTCTATAAAGATGGTTTGACCTGCGTTTGCCAATTCCTCAATTGCGTCTGCAAAACGGACGGATTGCTCTAAATTTCGACCCCAGTAAGTCGCATCTAAATCTACACTGTGACTCATCTGACCCGTGACAGTAGAGAAGAAAGGAATCGTTCCTGAGTGTGGCTGAAGTTGGTGCAGATGTTGTACCAGTTCTACAGCAAAGTGAGCCATCTGCGGGCTGTGAAATGCATAATTTACAGGTAGCAGTTTGCAGAAAACTTCTGGTTGTTCTTGCTGGAGTAACTTGAGGACTGATTCTACAGCGAATGGTTCTCCTGAGATTACTGTAGAAGTGGGACTGTTTATCGCTGCGATCGTGAGACGGTCTTCATATCCAGACAACAAACGCTCTGTCTCTTTTGCCGACAGTTCAATCGCAGCCATCTTACCATGACCAGTTGCTTGTTGCATCAAGCGTCCCCGGTGACAAATCAAGTACACCGCCTCTTCTAAAGTCAGAGCACCAGAGATGCGAGCTGCTGCTACTTCTCCCAAACTGTGACCCACAACCGCATCTGGGTCAATACCCCAAGAACGCCACACTTGAGCAAGTGCTACTTGTAGTGCAAAAATAGCTGGTTGAGCAAACTCTGTTTCTTGCAAGCGAGATTGGGAAGCATCGTCCTTGGTCAATTCTTCCAACACAGACCAACCCGTATGAGATTTGATGAGTTCATCGCACTGCTCCATAGCCGAGCGAAACACGGGTTCCTGTTCTAGTAACTCCCGTCCCATAGCCCACCACTGAGGACCTTGACCGGAAAAAACGAAAGCTACCTTTGGGCGACGACGGCGATTTTTGCGACCAAAAGATACGTTAACATCTGCATTGCCTTGTACAAAGTTTTGTAAACTTTCCTTGACTTGTGCCGGAGAGTTAACAACAACCGCTAAACGGTGTTCGTGGTGAGTGCGCCGAACACTAGCTGTGTAACAAATATCTTGCAATGCAGCAACATCAAATTCTTGAGAACCCAAAAAGTTCTGATAGGCTTGCGCTAGAGATTTGACAGCTTCCGGGCTATGGGCGGATAGGGGGAGTAGGAGGGGGAGAGTGGGAGAGAGGGGGAGGGG
>NZ_KQ976354.1:6299509-6351255 GCF_000346485.2 Scytonema hofmannii PCC 7110 | reverse complement strand
GGGGAGGGGGGGAGGGGGGTGCTTCTTCTAGGACAACATGAGCATTGGTTCCAGCAAAACCAAAAGAGCTAATACCAGCAAAGGCTGGGGTTGATGTAGACCAAGGTGTTAAAGCTTGCGATATGCGTATTGGTAGGGTTTCAAAAGGAATGTAGGGATTGGGGTTGTGAAAATGCAGATTTGGTGGTATCTGTTTGTTCTTGAGGGATAATGCAACTTTAATTAAACCAGCGATCCCAGAAGCGGCTTCTAAATGCCCAATATTGCTTTTAACAGAACCTACAGTACAGTAGTTATTGGGAGAACGGTCTTGAGCAAGCACGCTTCCCAGTGCGATCGCTTCAATTGGATCCCCTAAAGGAGTTCCCGTACCATGCAATTCGACGTAACTAACGTCAGCAGGTGCTACCCCGCCTTTCTCCAATGCTTTACGAATGAGTGCTTCTTGAGCGGGACCGAAAGGTACAGTCAATCCCTTGCTACGACCATCATGATTAATAGCACTCCCTCGAATCAGCGCATAAATCCGGTCTTTATCCGCCAAAGCTTTTGATAAGGGTTTAAGAATAACAAAACCAACTCCCTCACTCCGAACATAACCGTTAGCACCCGCATCAAAAGTTTTGCAGCGCCCATCAGGAGACAAAGCCTTCAGTTTAGTCAGACCAACATTACCCGTAGGCGAAACAATAACGTTCACCCCTCCAGCCAAAGCCATGGTCGCATCTCCATTCCAGAGATTTTGACAAGCGAGGTGAACAGCAACCAGTGAAGAAGAACAAGCAGTGTCAATTGCCATGCTCGGTCCCTTCAAATTAAACTGATAAGAAATCCGACCAGCCGCAATGCTCAATACATTACCAGTTAAATCGTAACCCTGAGGTCGCTGAGAATATTCCTCCCCCTGAATCAAAGTATAATCATTCGTAGAAATACCAACAAACACACCAGTTTGCGAACCAGACAACTGTTCCTGTACCTGTCCCGCATCTTCCAACGCCTCCCAAGCCACCTCTAGCAAGAGTCGTTGTTGGGGGTCCATAGAAACCGCTTCTCGCGGTGAAATGCCAAAAAACTGAGGGTCAAACTGGTCTACTTGCTGCAAAAAGCCACCGCAGCGAGAATTCATCTTACCAGAAACTTCTGGATCTTGGTCGTAAAATTGCCGGATATCCCAGCGATTGGAGGGTATTTCTGTAATAGCATCGACTCCATCACGCAGGAGTTGCCAAAAAGCTTCTGGATTATCTGCTCCCGGAAATCGGCAGCTAATACCTATAATTGCAATTGGTTCCATTTTTAATCTACCATTTTCATTATCTTTTTTATCTGCGTCCATCAGCGTTCATCTGCGGTTCAAAAATAATTTATTTAACCGCAGATGAACGCAGACGAACGCTGATACTGGGAAACGCTATATTAATTTACTCAGCCAAGCGATCGCCAAGTTCTGCAATAGTTGGATAGTTGAAGATCAGGGTGGGGTTCAGTTTGATTCCCAACCATTTTTCTAGTTTTCCAAGTAGAATCATTGTCTCAGCAGAAGTCAGGTCGTAGTTATCGAATGGTTCATTCACGTCGATTTCATCTTGCGAAAGTTCAAGTCTTTCAGCAAACTCATTGATTAACCAAGATTGAATGGTTTCTGCTGTTTGAGACTGCTTATTTGAAATAGCCATGCACCGATTCCTTTGAATATGATTTGAGGTGAAAGTTTATTAAGTGAAGTTTCTGGAGTTAAGTCTTAAGCGTTAATTTTTTGATGCTTTGTGGAATGTAGCAGTTTTCAATTGGGTGCAATATATTAAGGAGTTAAGGAACCGCAGATGAACGCGGATGCACGCAGATGAATTTGTACTTCATCCAGATGAAAAACGCTATAGCTAACTGTTATTAAATTCTTCACATCGAAAAACTGTAATTTCGCGAACTTTACAAAAACTTTATTTAGGGAGTGGGGATTTTGGATTGAGGATTGGTCTTTCTTCCTTGTCCCCCTTCCCCCTACTCCCTACTCCCTACTCCCTACTCCCCACAAATTGGATGGTAATAACTAAAGTGGGCTGGTAATTGCAAGCCTTGCAGTTTTAAGTTTTGCAACCGATATAAGTAGGCGGCTCCGGTCATTATATGATAAGCAACGTCTGCTACGTGTCGCGCTTCTGGGGGGGCTAGGTAAGTTCCTTGTACCCATTCATTAAAAGCACCGATCGCAGGTCCGCACCAAATTTGGTAATCCATCTCTCGGTTTTTTTCGCCGGAACTAGCCCAGCGTGAGGAGAGTCCTAGATACCACCGGAAAATTAGGGCCATTTTCCGTTTGGGATTGTTGTCCGCTCTAGCAATTTGCTCTGGATCTCGTTCGGTGAAGAAGCTCACTGTTTCTTGCCAAACTGTTTCTAAAGGTTTTCCAAAGACTTGTTCTTCTAATTTTTGTCTTTCTGTGGTGGGAATTTCGTCGATGGAGTTATAGTTTTTATAAAGATCGTGCAATTTTTGTGCTCGCATCGGGAAAAGAGTCCCGCGCTTGAGTAGTTGTACCTTTACTCCTAATTCAAACATATCGGCGCATGGAGCCATAATAACGTCTGCTATTCCAGCTTGGGCTAATAAACGTTTTGTATGAGCAGAGGTACCGGCTTCCACACAGGCTTGATTGACAGACCCTGTCACTATGTAACTAGCTCCCATCATAAAGGCGGCTAATGCTGATTCTGGTGTTCCAATACCTCCTCCTGCGCCAACTCTCACCCGTCTTTCGTAGCAGTACTTTTGTTGCATCCGATCGCGTAAGGAGATGATGGAAGGAAGCAGACACACTAACGGACGGTTATCTGTATGACCGCCTGAATCGGCTTCTACCGTGATGTCATCCGCCATAGGAACTTTTTGAGCTAGATTGGCTTGTAACTCTGTAATCAGTTGTTCTTCAACTAACTGTTTGAGAATTTTTGCAGGCGCTGGTTGTAAAAATTGCGATGCGACTTCTGGGCGGGAAATTTTAGCAATAATTTTGTTTTTTATCTCAATTTGACCGAGTGCATTGACACTTAAACCCGCAGCTCGGTAACGAACAATATGGGGTGTTAAATCCATAAATGCAGAAGCTTCTACAGTTTTTACACCATATTTTAGGTACAAATCTACCGCTCGCCGTTCTAAAGCTTCTTCACTAGGACTGTGAATGAGGTTAAATGCGTAAGGTCTATTGGGAAGGGCTTGCTGGATTTGCTGAATGGCTGCTTCAACTCGAGCAGGAACTAAGCCCGCAGCACCAAAACTAGCCAGAAAGCCTGCTTTTCCCAGAGCAATGACTAATTCTGCTGACGCAATACCACCAGCCATCGCACCAGCAGCATAGGCGTACTTGACGCCATGAAAATTTAAGAAGTCGCGATCGCCTAACTGTTGAGGTAGCATTGGTGGCGCTACCATCAAAATCTCTATCAACCCGCCTTGGCTGTTGTCAAAGTTGTAGGAAGAACCATGGTTAGCAATACCAATTCTCTCTCTATCTTTAAGGATATAACAAGGTTGGTGCAAATTCAGCAGTCGTGCTTTGATTCCAACTTCATCAAAGGAAATTAAGTCTAAATAACCTTTCCAAGCTTTGTTTGTACTGTTGAAATAATTTGTCGCATCACCGCCACCCTCTAGAAGAGATGTAGACAGATTTTGTGCTTTTTTTCCATTACCATTCGTTAACATTTTAAAACTCCTATGATTCAGATAAAGAAATTCCTACGTTTTTCACTTCTCTTCTTCCCCTCTTTTCTTAGCGCTCTTTGCGTCTTTGCGGTTCAAAAAATTATTTATTTAACCGCAAAGACGCAGAGGTAAGACATGAGAGAGCTATAGCAGTCCTATTTGAGTTATAAAAATTATTAACCGCAAAGACGCAAAGAGCGCAAAGAAAGGAAATAAGAGATTTTACAAATGATTTAGGATTGCTATATTAAAAAGCCATATCGGATTCAGATAAAGAAATTGCTACATTTTTTACTTCGTAAATTCTCATATTGTCTTTCCACAAACTTGCATCACCAACAACGATCGCTTGTTCGTTTTTAACATCAATTTTTGAAATATGAACCTCAAGATACATTTTGCGATTTTCAGGAGTAATTTGACCGCGATACTTCCAGGTCATCTCATGGTTAAGGACTTGTCCAAATCGAGGAGATTTAAACTGTCTTCCCAAGTCAAGTTGTAATGCATAAACTTGCATGGCTTGCATAATAGCTTCAATACCTAACGATCCTGGCATAACTGGGTCTTGATGAAAATGATAGGGGAAATACCAGTCTGTTGGGCTAATATCTTTACTGCTATAAATGTAGCCTTGTTGATATTTTCCACCTGCTTCAACAATCAAAACTTCATTGAGAAAGTTTAACTGACTGTGAGCTAAATGGTAGTATGGTTGGCTCAGTGGTACTTGATAAAATTTCTCTTGATGGACGGGATTTTTGAGATCGATCACGATCGCTGATAAGTTCTTCTTGTCTTCATACCAAGGACGTACAATTTTTCCGCTATCCAATCCTACTTGATTCGCTAGCATTTGGTCGCTAAAATAACCAAATACCATCTCACTTTGATAAAAAACTTCGCCATCACACAATAATTGAAAATCAAATTTTTGAATAATTGCTCCTTGGACTACAGTTGATGATTTTATGTGTACCTTGTCGGTAATAGTTTTACCACGGACATCTACATCTTTGAGAATTGTACCTTTACCATCAAGGTTGCGAAAATGAAGGTTTTCTTCTGGTAATAATAGAGGTGCTCCTAGGTAAACGCCCAAGAAAATACAAGGCTGACCGGCTATTTCAATATACGTACAGTAGGGTAAATAAGGATAAGAATTATGACGGAAAAACCAGGCGTCTGGAGAAACATCGTATTCTGTGACCAGATTGGCAGTTTTTGTCAAATCGTGTCGTTTACCTTCAAATTCTACAATACGACTGACCAAGCATAAATCTCTATTTGGCAGACACACCGAACGACGATTGTCATAAATGTGGTATTCTGGACCCAGACAGCTAGCAACAGCGCCTTTAGTCAGTTCTTGAACTTGCGATTCATTAAATAAAACTGGTTTTTGAAGCAAATTTGGTTGTGTTAATAAGGGTTGTTCTGGCTTTTCAGATAATTGCCATCCCAAGTTTTGAGCAGTCGCAATTGTTTTGTCTCCAAAGATAATATCGACATTACATATAATGTAAGGTGTTGGGGACAGACCGATTTCCATAACTTCCAATCGGTAGATCAATTTTCCGGAAGTCGGAGTCACTTGTCCGCGAAAACGTGACACTTGAGGACGTTGGGGAATTGGCTGAAACCTAGCATTTGAAGTACACTGTTGTAGTCCCAGGAAAAGAGTGTAAAATTGTAATAACTGGGAACTTCCTTCAATCATGAGACTACCAGGCATAGTAGGATCGTTTTTGAAGTGACAGAGAAAATACCAGTCATTTGGCTCTACAATTTTTTCAGCCATGACTAGACCTAATCCTGTAACTCCTCCTTTAGGATCGACAGATACCACGCGATCGACCATTGTCAGCATCTTTGAGGGTAACCGGAGTGACGGATTTAAGCCATTTTGTTCGTAATTATCTCCAAAGCAAGTCGCAAGATCGCCCTGGCTTAAGTGAAGTAAGTCTTCTTTCTCAAAAGTAGATTTTTGACACAACAGTAAGGGTTGAAATGTCTTCTTTTGAATGCGACTTCTTGCTTTCTCTTCGCGATCGCTGACAATAATCCCTTGACCTTGGGCGAGTTCTTCCTCAGAAAATAGCCCAGCACAGCCTCCAGAGATTTTGATAATCGGTTTTTCCCCAACGAAACACTCTGCTTGAAAAAAGACAATTAAGTTGCTGGTCGTCCTTACATAAGAATCAATTTTGATATCATAACGGAGTGTTTTGATTTCTTGAGGTGGCTCGCAAAGAAATTTGGCGGTAAGATCTAATAAGCGAAATGATCTTTGTCCTTGACTCTCAAAGTCAGTTCCCAAATAACCAAGTAAAAGTAAAATTCCCTGTCCTGCTTCTTCATAGATTCCCAAGGGAATTTGACCGTCAACGGAATACCAAGCATTTTGAGGAACATCATACTCAGTTTGTATAAACCCAGTGTCATACTCGCCTCTTTGACCTTCAAGTTTGGTAACTCTGCTGACAAACAAATAAGGAGGACACGGAAGGCGGACTCTTTTGGCGTAAGGATCGATACTTTCAAAGTCTTTACCAAGTGCGCGTGAAACTTGTCCTTGTGCAAACTCTAGTACTTGAGTTTCATTAAGAATGGGGAGTGGGGAGTTGGGAGTGGGGAGTGGGGAATTGGGAGTGGGGGGTAGGGTAACAGTTTTAATCAGAGTTTTCTTTGTCTGAACACTCTCCGGTATTGGGGAGTACAGTGGTGATAAATCCATAGAAACCCGGTGGCTGAGAAGTTGGGCTAAGACTCTGACGATCGCAGTGCAATCATCGACTCCCCGGCGATTTACGGACATCGTTATATGTTCTTTCTGTTGAAGGTTTTCAGAAATCCACCGAGAACAGGTATTACCCGGTCCTAACTCAATAAATATTCTCGCTCCATCTTCATACACTCGGTTCACAAGTCGGGGAAAATCAACAAGCCTGGAGAATCCTTGACTAATGCTATGCGCTAGGGACTCTTTCTCAAGACGTAGCGGGTCGTAATGAGCTGTAGAATAAAATTTGATATTCTTTACATGATTTACATCTGTGGTGTTCAGTTTCACTAACTCACCATATTCCGAAATTGTTGGTTCGCAATGCAACACCATGTCAGCAGGTGCGCGGAAGGACTCACAATTCAACGCTTGAATCACCCTCAGACACGCTTGAGGTTCTCCACCAATTACAACTTCTGTTGGTGTGTTAATATTTGTCAAGAAAACTTGACTTTCTTGTTCCAAGCACTTCCTGACTGTAGACGCTGGAGCCATAAGAACATAAGTATGCCATAAATCTTCGCCAACATTGGCTTGGGATATGCTCCAAAAATCATGAAGTATAGTTTTAGGACCTGCTAACCGCGTTTGGAAAACTGGAGACGAATGTACGAACTTACTCACATCTTTAGCATTGACCCAAACGTCTAAGGCATACAGCATACTGCCTTCGCCCATACTATATCCAAATGCTGCTTGAGGTTGCACTTGGAAATATTCTTTCATGATGAACGTCCACAGCCAGCTAAAACCCGTTCCGGAGACTTGTAATCCTAAGGTATCGCTGAGGAATTGTGTTTCGAGTTCTTCGAGTTGTCGTTTGGACAACGGATGTAAACTTCTGGGATAAAGCTGTTTATCTCTAAAAAATTGGCTTTGATCGCTGACAAAACTGGGAATGCGATCGCAAGTTTTAGGAAACAAGTGGAAAAGTTTTCGACCCATCCCAATATAGGAATTAAAAGCACCTGGATAAACAAAGGCGACAGTACCCTTTTTACCCAAAGGCTTAGAAGTAAAATAACTCCCTAAAGGACTTTTCCACTCTTTACCTCGAGCAAACGCATCTGGTATCCCCTTTCGTCCGCGCTCGATTTCCCGCAGCAATTCCTTTTTGTTATGTCCCACAATTGCTAAAGCATAGGTAGCTTGGGAATTTTTTTGAAAAGCGCTCCATATTTCGCTAGCTGTCGCAGATAAAGAGAAACTGTTTTTAATCGTCTGTTCTAATGCATCAAGTTGCTCGAGTAAAGCCGATATCTCGTTTGCTGCAATGGGACAAAGATAACAATCGCTTTCTTGTAAAGATTTATTGCTACGGTTTTCTTGACTTGGGTCTTCTGAGAGGATCGCGTGTGAAAAATTAGAGTTTTTATCTAAACTATTAATTGCAGCTACCCTTTTTGTTTGTTTTTCTGTCAACAACCAAGGTGTTGACTCCGTGGGGACATAGAAAGGGCTGTTTTGCCAAATCTCTGGTTTTTTGAGACCCGACCATTGCGGAGTTGCAGGAATATAGCGATGATAAAGACAGAGAGCAGTTTTGATTAAGCTAGCAATACCAGAAGCAACATAAGTGTTTCCTATGTTGGATTTAACACTGCCGATTGCACAACTTAATTCTGCACCAGGAACATGATACGCTTGGAGTAAGCCATTAATTTCAGCCTCATCTTGCTCTTCAATCCCACTGCTAAAAACTTCCAGATAACCAATCTCTGTTGGTTCCACATCTGCTTCATCAAAAGCCCTGAAGCAGCATTGGCGGACGGATTCACTAGGGGTAACCGAAGCTTTATGGGTGACAATAACAGAGTCAATGACAGCGTAGATGCGATCGCAATCTTGCTGAGCCTTTTGGTAGCGCTTTAAAACGATCGCTCCAGCACCTTCCCCCAACACCGAACCATTAGCATTGCGGTCATAACTCAAAGTTGGCGTACCAGTACCCATACTTGTTAAGCGATCGTGCCACAAAGCCGAGTCATTTGCCAAGTTCACAGCACCCACAACAACAGTATCCGCAGAACCATTTGTCAAAAGTCTTTTTGCTATTTCCAGAGCATCAAAGACGGAATTTTCTTCAACACATACACTGAAATTAGGTCCTGAAACATTCCACAGACTAGAAATTTTACTATAAACAATATTTCTTTGCTGTTTGAGCAAGCTTTTGTCACTAGAATCAGAGCCAGACGCAATTTCTAGAACAGGTCCATCTTTTAGGACTGTAACAATAGCAATATTTTGCAGTAATTTACCCTTTTCATCTAAATCAGCATCCCTCAAAGCATTGTCAATCACCTTCAACAGTAACAGCTGCTGGGGGTCATATTTATCTAAATCATTAGGTGGAATTTTGAAATAAAAGGTATCGATTTCAAAGTCTTGAATGTAGGCTCCCAATGAGATTTGCTCGGTTTGGTGCGTTGATTGTATGTCTTGAACTCGTGTATAAGGAACAGGAGTAAAATTTTGATTTGCCTCATAAACACTATGCTGAAAGTTATCCAATCCATAACACGTTCCGAAAAAAGTTTCCATGCCAACAATTGCAAGCTTAACCATGATTTATGCTCCTTATTAGTTAGTAGGTTGGCTTGAGGAACGAAACCCAACATTTAATCGAATTATTGGATGTCTTTGTTCTGACCAACCTACACAATACATTTAGCGCTCTAAAATTGACTCCTTTAAATATTGTTATTGGTTCAATACTGCCAGGGGTCTCGAATATTAGCTGAGGAACGAAACCCAACATTTAATCGAATTATTGGATGTCTTTGTTCTGACCAACCTACACAATACATTTAGCGCTCTAAAATTGACTCCTTTAAATATTGTTATTGGTTCAATACTGCCAGGGGTCTCGAATATTAGTTGGGTTTCGTTCCTCAACCCAACCTACTCAAAGAATTATTCAAAAACAAAGGATTAAGACGATCGCTGGCGGTCACCTGCATATCAGAAATCTTCATATAGATTTCTCCTTGAGAATCGTACAGTGTACCGCTAGCAAAGAAATTTGTTTCCTGATTTGAGGTAACTTCTAAAGAAACATAGAATTCTTGCTCAAAAGAAATCTCTCGGAATTGTTCAAGCTTTTTAACTTGTAAGGGCAAACTTGCTAAATTATAAAAATGCCTGACCCAAACTAACAAACATTGAAATAAAATATCAGATGTGTAAGGATTAAATGTTTTTACTGGAAATTGACCTTGTGTTCTGATATCAATCTTGTCTAGTTTACACCGAGCAATCATTCTGTCAGAAGTAATCTGGAGAATTTGCTTTATTCCTTGAAATTTGCGTTTATGAAATAAAGTTCCATTTTGATAAGGAAAAAGACTGAGAAGTGCTGGGTCTTGCGTGATATTCAAAGATTTAAAATGTCTTTCTTGGGGAAATTCCTGGAGAAGTTTAACTTGAGTGCTGTAATGATAATAAGGTATTCCTTTTGGACTTTCGCTCCATACCAATACCTCAAAATCTATTTCGCCAGAATTCACTTGATTAACTTCTTTGATGTCTAAAACGTATTCTGTGGATAGACTTTGGTCGAAAACAATCCCTTTCAGAACTTTGTAGTTGCTACAACTAAAGAATTTGTAACCGGGGTAGATTTGCTCGCAAGCATTAACAATCCATGCTATGCTACACATGGCTGGTAAAACGGCTTTGCCACCAAACGCGTGATCGCAAACAAAAGGGTTGGCTGCTAGGGTTAATTTACGGCGAAACCGAAATGTTTGTGATTTAGAATACAGAGGCTGGGGTAAAGCAGCGATCGCACTGCTCATGACCAGAGTTTGTGCGGTTCCATGATAGCAAGGCTTAAGTTCATCAACTAACATTTGAGCACCAACTTCCAAAGGAATCAGTTCCATGTTGAGTTGAGAAAAGACCTTTTTTAATTCTGGTGTCACCATACCACCATCCCAGGGTCCCCAACCAATGGAGACAACACGACAAGAGGGAGATTTCCGTTGGAGCAGATAAGCTGTTTTATTAAGAATCTCGTTGGCTAATGCATAATCAGATTGACCTGCGTTACCGTAAAAAGCTACGAAAGAGGAAAACAAAACAATGAAATCTAATTGATTGACGTTTACACAACTCAGTAAGTTTTCTAAACCCTCAATCTTAGCAGCGTAAACACTATCAAAATCTCGCTCTGTTTTATTTTCAATCAACTTATCCGCTAAAACACCAGCCCCATGAATAATTCCCGTAATCTGTCCAATACTTTGAACCACCGACGCTAGAGCTTGTAAACTAGACTTGTTGGTAATGTCCGTACTGAGATATTCCACCTGTCCGCCTACTTGCTGAATTGCAGAAATGGTTGACTTAATTTCCCGTTGAGCTAGTAAAGAATTGAAGTCCTTTTGGACTTTTACAGGCGTAGGTTTATCACCTTGAGTCATTAAATCCTGCATAATCCGCTTTTTCAATTGAGCTTCATCAAAGCATCCTTTAGCCCATGTCGGTTCAGATTCAGTAAGTTCAGAGCGACCAAGCAAAATAAATTTACATCGATACTCCTCAGCTAATTTAATTGCACATTGCGCCGTAACCCCTCTTCCCCCACCACTTATCAGAATCACTGATGATGAATTAATCGTTGTGTTAGTATTCATTGTTTTTTACAGCAGTTCTCACTTGTTCATCTGCGTTCGTCTGCGTTCATCTGCGGTTCCTTAATTTAAAAAGATTTAGATGGTGAGTTTCTTTATTCAACAAGAAACCCAATTTTAACCCATCGTAGAATCTATCAAAGTTAACCCCGTAAAAACTAAGCGACTGATGCTATTTCACGCGCTAGAGTCACTCTTCCTCGTAAGTTGTACCCAACTTCCAAGATCAGAGAATTAGGATCGTGCATTTCACTAAAGATGCAATCTACCATTGCTTCCGCATTTAATTCAGGACTCAGGTCAATAGCTCTGCAAAATACCTCTTCCCACTCTAGATTGAGAGTTTTTGTCAGACCGAACAAACCACCACTCAGAGCGCTGAAGTCCATTCTTGCTCCGAGTCCAAACTCACCATCAAGACGAGCAACTGTTAAAAAACTACTCCGTCCTGTTTGTGCTGCGCTGTTAAGCGATCGCTTCAGGTGTTTGGCTAAAAGAAACACATGCTTGAGAATGGACTTTTCTGATTTGGAATAAACGACCTTATCTGTTTGCAACTGTTGACTTACAGGGTGTAGATGGATGAAAGAGCCTATGGAACCGTAAGTATTAGAGATAATTGTCAGTTGCTGTTGCAAGTGCTCTTCGCTTAGATCGTTAAGCTCGATGCGATCGCCTCCTTGACCCAGAGGTTGACGGGTTGTTATAATGTTCTGAGGAAAACTTAAAACAACGACTTGCCAACCTCGTTTAGTTAACATCTGAGCTAACTGACTGGTAGTAGAGGAACCGTCATCAGTGAGCAAGCAAGTACGAGACTCAGGTAGAGTAAATTCCCAAAAATCAGGTGTCGATAAAGGCATAAGTTTGACCAGACAGCGCCGAATGTTATGGTTTACTAGAGACTGCTGACTGTCAGGCGTGACTGAGGCATTTTTTTTTAGCCTCTGCGAGCTTTTTGCTTAGATAACTTCCAATCTTACCGATGGTGAGATGTTCTCCCAATTCATCTGGACTTAACCGGGGTAAGTTGGGGAATTGGTTCTGCATTGCACCGATAATTTCTACTCGTTTGATGGAGTCAATACCCAAATCTGCTTCTAAGTCCATTTCCATCTCTAACATTTCTGTTGGATAGCCTGTCTTGTTACTAATTGTTTCTAAGAGGGCTTGGGTGACGGAAGGGTCATCGCCAGACTCTACTGATGATGGGGTTAAGGTCTCGACTTGAGGAGATGGACTGGTTTGTGGAACCGGGGTAGGAATGTACTCAACAGGTGCTGCAACTGTTGTGGAAGGAGACTTTGGTTCTCTATCTGGCTGTGTCAGTAGAGTGTCTGATGTCTTGACTGGGGTAGCCTGTGGTTGAGCAACTGGTGCGGTAAAAGCCAAAGTGCGATCGCCCTTGGCGCAAGCTGTACCCAGCTTATCGCTCTTAGCGCAAGCCGTACCCGGCTTATCGCCCTTGGCGCAAGCTGTACCCAGCTTATCGCTTGTCTGGGGTTTGTTGTCTTGCTCAATTGTTTGAGTCACAGCTGAGTGAGCATCTGTTTTGGAGACTTCGTTAGCAACTAGGTTAGCTTGAGGAGCGTTAGTTGGTGTTACCTCTGGTGCAAACTCTACCCAATGGGAGTTGTTGTGACTGGTTAATTGAGGTTGATTGTATTGTTGCATCAACTGGAAAAACGAGCGAGAAGATTCTGCATGGCTCTGAAGATATTGTTCGTGTACCCGCAGCACGTCTGATTGATGACTGTAAAAATGAAGCAGGATTTTCTCTACAGTACCGTTTGTACCTTGCAGATTAGAAGAAGGTTGAGTCATAGGTTGCAACATATTGTTTGTCTCGATTATAGGAACAATGGTTTGAAAATTTGTTGAGTTGGGAGTATCCGCGAAGGCGTACTGAGATGTTGTAGCAATAGTTTGAGTGAGTATTGCGTCTGTGTCGGAATCTGTAGCTTCGGGTAACTCCCAGGACATCACATCTTTATTGATAGTTATAGCTACACATTCAGCATGGTCGATTTCGGATATTTCTGAGGAAATTATCTCTGCATTTATTTTTGTTGCTGAAGGAGTGGCTTCGGGTATTTCCCAAGAAATGATCTCTTCTGTGTTGAGATTTGCAGCGACAGGAATCATTTCGGGATGAGCAACAGGCGCTCCAATCTTATGACCATCCTGCAAAGCTTGCTCAAATGCTGTTTTTGTTTTTTCACTAACATAATTACTTCCACTAAGGACTATGTTTAATGGGCTGCTTTTAGCAGTTCCAACGGTAGAAGGCTCAATTTGATAGGGGTCTAAATCTTGTAAAGGTAATCCAGCTACGCGCAACTGCATCATTGCTTGTCGCAATTGTAGGTCGCTGTCTTTTTCTCGACTGGGATTTAAGGCTATAGCAAGATGAGGGCGATCGCCAAGAATACTCTTAACAAAATTGGTCAGAATTTGTCTGGGACCGATTTCTACAAAGCAGTAACCACCCGCAGCGTAAAGATTTTCAATTTCTTGTGTAAACCGAACCGATTTGAGAAGATGAGCTTCTAGTGTTGTTTTAATTGTTTCCGAATCGCTTGCATAAGCTTCTCCTGTGGTGTTGGAATACACTCGGATTTTAGGGCTGTTGAAGGTGACGGATTCAATAGCCTTAGAAAATGGTTTGCTCGCATGATTGACAAACCGGGAATGGAATGCTGCTGATACGGGGAGTGGCGTGACAGAAAACCCGCGTTTGGTTAGAATTTGTTGTATGACTGCGATTTCTGGTTTGGCTCCAGAAAGCACGACCTGATTTGGAGAATTATAGTTGGCAATACTGAGATGGGACAGGGGTTTGATGATATTTAAGATAGACTGAACATCCCCGTTGACAGCTAGCATAGTTCCTGCATCGCAATCAGCACCATTGTGTGGGCTACTCATTGCTTGACCTCTAGCTTTAACAAGGTAACAGTAATCTGCATCACTTAAAATCTCAGCAGCCCAAAGAGCCGTTAGTTCTCCAAAGCTATGTCCCGCAACGAAGTCTGGTTGGAATCCCGCTTGCTTTAAGATTTTGTATAGACCCGCACTTAACGCACCAATGGCTGGTTGAGCATTTTCTGTTTGCTGCAACTTTTGAATGTCACTGGCTTTGCGATCGCTGTCAAATGTAGGGTTGGGGAACACGACTTGAGTGAGGGGTTGCAAACCATCTTGAATGAAAAGATTGTCCAAAGAGTTGTAAACTTGGCGCAGGACGGGAAAGTTATTTGCTAATTTCAGCCCCATATTTAAGTATTGGGAACCCTGTCCGGGAAAGAGAGCTACGACTTTTCCTTGGAGGGATAAACCCGTTTTGCGGTAGTAGACACCACGAGGATGTTCCCAAGACGCGGAGTGCAGTTGTTTTTTCAGCTGATGAATCGCTGTTTGTAGCAATTCACCTGCTTCATCCTGTGATGTTGCAACAAAACCCACTCTGGCTGAGGCGACGGGAGCGACGGATTTACAAGAGTTAAGAAGTTCGGTGTAATAGCGATCGCTCCGATCGGATTTTAGCTGCGAGTAGACGGTTTCGCACTTTTCTAACAACTGTTCTGGACTTTCAGCCCAAAGTAGGATTGACTGAGGAACAGAGTGTAGGCGGTAAGCATCTTGATGTTCGCTAGTATGCTCTTCTAAAACCACGTGGTAATTTGTCCCACCAAAACCAAATGAACTCACCGCCGCACGTCTTGGTGTCCCTGGTTCTGTTTGGAACCAAGGTCTAGATTCTGTGTTGAGGTAAAATGGAGATTCCTCAAGCTTAAACTTGGGATTGGGTTGGGTGACATTTAGAGTTGGTGGTAGAATCTTGTGATGTAGAGCAAGAGCAGCTTTGATTAAACTTGCGGCTCCGGCGGCTGCTTTAGTGTGTCCTATCTGGGATTTAACACTCCCAAGCGCAATGTGCTGTTGATTGGGGTTGTTTTCGCTGAAAACTTCTTTGAGAGCAGTGACTTCACACAAATCACCGGCTGGGGTTCCCGTACCGTGAGCTTCGAGCAGACCAACACTTGTCGGGGAAATGTCTGCATCTTCATAGGCGCGACGCAAAGTTCTGACTTGTCCTTCCGGACGAGGAGCATAAATACTCTTGTATCGACCGTCACTACCAGTACCTACGCCTTTGATGACAGCATAAATGCGATCGCCATCCCGTTCAGCATCCTCAAGACGTTTGAGCACTAACATCCCGATCCCTTCACCAATCATCATGCCATCTGATGTGACATCAAAGGGATTCAAAAACTCTTTTTTAGATGAAGCAGGCGTTTTGCTAAAACACATATAGTTGAAAGCAGAAGCATCAGCTTCAACCCCACCTGCGATCATCATGTCGCTGCGACCCTCAATCAACTCGCTCATCGCCATTTTGATAGATACCAGCGAACTGGCGCAAGCGGCGTCCACAACACAGTTCATTCCTCCCAAATCCAAGCGGTTAGCAATACGTCCAGCAACCACATTAGCCAGCCAACCTGGAAAAGAATTTTCTTCCCAGCCCACATACGCCAGTTTCATTTTCTCAATAATTTTTTGCGTATCTTCTTCCGATAGACCACTGCTACTCAGAACTTTTTCCCAAACAGGATATTGCAATCGTGTCGTCAGAGGAACAATCAATTGCATGCATCCTCCGACGATACCTAGGACAACTCCAGTGCGTTCTCGACTAAAATTGCGAGATTCACCGTAACCCGCATCCTCCATTGCTGCTTTTGCAACGATCAGCGAGAGTAACTGGGCGATATCAGTTGCTTCGAGTATACTGGGAGGCAATCCAAACTCCATTGGATTAAATTCGATGTCCGGAAGGAAGCCACCCCGCTTGCAGTAGGTTTTATCAGGAGCTTTGGGGTCTGGATCGTAGTAGTCTTTTATGTCCCAACGGGAAGGGGGTACATCGGTGATACAATCTACTTTACCAACAATATTATTCCAATATTCCTGCAAATTTTTAGCTTTGGGAAAGAAGCAAGACATTCCAACGATCGCAATGGGGACTTGTTGTCGTTGATAAGAGGATGGCTTCTCAGTCTGAGGTTGTTCTTGGGAAATATTTCGATCCATTTTTATATACTCCTAGTTTACTTATGGTTTTGATTGCATTACAATTATCAAGTGGAACTTTATCTAAAAGATGCAGTCAATATATGTGGCAATGAGTCGTTATTGAACACCCGATCAAAGTTCTTTTCAATGTCGCGATCTCTTCATACCTCATCCCTTTACAGGTGAGGTAAGTTGACACTTCTCACTTCAGTTGGTTGCTTGTTCATTGACTTCAATTACTAGTCTAGGAATTCTGAAAGCGATCGGACAGAGATAATCTTTCGGCAAAATAGGAGATTTTGTTGTTGTGGGGAATGAAATTGCTTTAGAAATGGTTTTGATTCCCGGCGATACTTTCTTCATGGGTTCACCTCAGGGAGAACCGGAGTGGATAGAAACAGAGGGATCAAAGCACCGCGTTACGATTTCATCCTTCCTTATCAGTAAATTTCCAGTGACTCAAGCTCAATGGATAGCTGTTACTAACTTACCGAAAATTAATATCGATCTAGAATCTGACATAGCCAACTTTAAAGGAGTAAATCGACCAATTGAGTGTGCATTTTGGGAAGATGCGAATGAGTTTTGTGCCAGATTAACCAACAAAACTGGTAAACCCTATCGATTACCAACTGAAGCAGAATGGGAGTATGCTTGCTGTGGAGGAACAACCACACCATTTCACTTTGGTGCAACTATCACAACAGATTTAGCAAATTATGATGGGACGGGTAGATTCATTAATGGAATTTTCCGCCCCGGTTACTATGGCAGAGGTCCCAAAGGCTTCTACCGTGAAGAAACAACAGAAGTTGGATACTTTCAAGTTGCTAATTCTTTTGGACTTTTCGAGCTGCAAAGATACTGTTTTTTGGGTTCAGTTGATGACTGGATTAATATCGGGCTTCCCGATACTCTTCAAAACTTGGTGGAAACATACGTACAGCATTTAGGACGCGAATCCTACTACGAATTGCACTAAACCTTGCAAAAATTGATAGTTTCTCTAAGGTGAATGCAGATACGAAAAAAGGTTTTTAGTTGTTCTGTTATAGGCACTAGTTTTTAATTTTCCTCCTTATTAGTTTTGGTCGCCTGTAATGATTTGAATAAGCCTAATATTGATAGCTTCAAGGCTATTTAATGCCGCGTTAGTAGTTCGTTTATGCTCTTCATAATTTTCTATATGACGCTCAAAATTAGCTTGCATAGCTTGGTTACTATTACGCATTTCTAACAGTACGTCATCTAAAATAGCGCTACGTCCCAATATGCGGGTAACGTCGTTTGTCAGCGATTCTACTTCATATTGAGTAGCGCTTAACTGCTGTTGAGTAGCGTCTATTTGCAGTTGGGTGCGTTCGATTTGTTCTTGAGTGCGTTGTAAATTATTTTCTGTCTGTAATTGTCTTCTAGCTAGTTCGGCTAATATGGCGTAAATTTCTTGGCTGTTATTGTTGTTACCGTTGTTAGCGTTAGTCATTGTTATATATTTTCCTTAATGACAAACATTTCACCTACATTTACTTGAAAGTAATCGCATATTTTCATAGCGACTTGACAATCAATACGGCTAAAAGAGTTTTTAACATAACCGCGTATAGCATTTTCTGTAACACCTATCTCTCTAGATAGTTGAGCTATATTTAACCCTTCCGTATCCATGTATTGTTTTAATTTACAAAACATTACCTTATTCATATCTAATAAATTGACATATCAAATAGTAGCAGAATACTCGACTAGTCGAATATTAGCATTTATTATGTAATTATACAACTTACATCGAATACTTTGATAGTCGATTACTGACATAGTCGATTAGTTAATCCTAAGGAGGAGTTTTTAGAGCCTTACCAATACTCGTCGGTTAAGCCGTTTTTTCCTCCCCTGCACAAAGGTGCCTGTCTCACGCGACAATTTTCTCAGCCCTTGCAGTATTGAGAGCCTTACGGTCTTAGTATCTCAAAGTTTGCCGACCTCAATAGCTGCTCTTTAATACTTTAAAAGAAGCGATACGACGTAAGCCGTTAAGTTTGCGGCTTATCGCTCTTTCGGATACCCAAAGGCAGCGGAGCAGTGTCTTTTTTAGTAGGGTTTCAGTGTAGGACTTTATTGTTTAGGGTACGAGTTTATTGTTCAGTGTAAGGCTTTTTTGTTCTCATACACCATGTAATACACGGAACCTCTCATTTTCTTTTTCCATGTATTACACCGTTACTCCCCTCTACCCTTTACCACGTATTACACGGTATCAGCACAATCTCATTCCTTATGAGGTTTTTCCTTACCCTGTCAGGCATTAATTCCTCTCACCCTTCAAAAATGAGCGAACGTACAGTCCTTATTTTGCGCTCCTGACATTTGTCACCCCCAACTCCCTAAACTGGGAGAGGCGTTGGGGGTGGGTTAGGGGATAGGGAAGAGGAATTTTCACACTTAGTGGTGAGCGATCACGAAGCGTACCGGAGGCGATCGCCCATGGGGGTCTATCTTGAACCCCTGTTTCGCACTGATTTATTGGGGTTCTAATTTCTGCTTATCCGAGTAATATTGGGTTCTGTGGGTTAATCATTACCGTCTGAACTTAAAACTTGTATCCCTTGCTAAACAAAGGTTTCCCGATTTGAATCAATTTCATTCACGGGTATTGGTTTTTCATAAGTAATCTTCTGGCGAGAAGGGAGTAATTGTGTAAAAATCCATTTTTTAAGAAAGCCTCGGATTAAACTTTGAGTATACTGTTCTAACAGAATTTTGGGTTGCAAGCAAATAGCTGCCCAAAGTTTCTGTCCGGCAAAATTTACATCTTTATAACTGTGGGATGCACGGTTTAAATACTTTTGTGCTAAATATTGATAGATAACAATTAAAGTCCGTGTTTTAAGAAATTGAAGCTCTTGTGGCGCTGTTTGAAAAGATTTATCTACTAAAGCCAGACAATTTTTTTCCATTGCTTCAATGTTTTCCGATACTGACTGGGAGTGCTGGCGGTAAATTATCTGTGGTTCGCGTACCAGAACAAAGTTCCACTTAGCTGATAATCTCAGCCAATAGTCCCAGTCTTCAACCGATCTAATGTTAGGATCGAACAACCCAACAGAATCTATTGCCTTTCGCCGAACTAGTGGATTAGAACCATTATGTAAAAAGTTGGTGACAAGCAAATTAGCGTAGACATTACCTTCAAAACAATTCGACTTTTCGATATAAGAAGATTTTTCATCTTTGAAGAAGTAGTAAGTCCAGCTATAAGCAACGCCTGCTTCAGGATTTTTTTGTAAAGCTTCAATTTGTCGCTCTAACTTGTTGGGAGTCCATAAATCGTCAGCATCAAGAAAGGCTATAAATTCTCCTGTAGCATGATCAATTCCACGATTGCGTGCAACTGAGGCTCCTCCATTTTCGTAGGAGAATACTTTGAGTCGCTCATCTTGAATAGCGTGCAGTACTTCTAAAGTGCGATCGCGTGACTGGTCATCAATAACAATAATTTCAAAATCGGAAAAAGTTTGATTTTGTACGGAAGCAATTGTTTCACGAATTGTGTGTTCTGCATTGTAAGCAGGGATAATAACAGATATAGTAGCCATAATTCTTAAAATATTCAACAACAGAATTTTTTTTGGTGTTCGATTAGTAGTCTATCTCATAAGTTTTGATGGGTAAGTTTGCTCAGATACCCGACTTCTTCAAGAAGTCGGGTATCTTGCATTTTCTGTTAAGAGATCTCTCTTACGAAACGCTAGATGCTCTCCAATTCATGAATCTATTAATAAGACCGAGAATTGCCCGTTTAGCGATATAAACTAAGTCCTTTCGAGATGTTGTGTAAGCTATATAACGGTGTCTGTCTACAAACTCCTCATAGTGTTTGAGTGTAGGAGAGTCATCAGTTAAGTTCCATTTCTCCTGGAAGTGTTTAACGCTTTGTTGACACCAAGCCTTACTCCATCGAACAAAGTAGAAGGGTAAATCTGACCAAGCTAATGGTGGTGGTGGTACGTAGGAAATGACAGAATCTGGCTCGAAGTAAATTAGCTTTCCAGCATTGGTAACGGTCATACAAAAATCGCTTTCTTCTCCCATGCTCATTAACTTTTCATCTAATTTACCCAGCTTTTCAAAAGTTTCTGTCCGAGCAAATATACAGTGAAGCTCTAAAATCTCAGTTGCTTGACGCCGTAGTTTGGATGCTACTTTTTCTAGCGGTAATTTCATAAAAGGACGTTTCTCTACTAACCAACGACGGTTCCCCTTCTCTTTGAACATGGATGTTCCGCCCACCATGTGAATGGTTTTGAAGTCTTTTCCTTCAAGACAAAGAGGACCCACAACCCAAGCCCCAGTTTCCTCTGCACATCGAACTAATGCTTCTACCCAACCTGGCTTAACTAACACATCATTGTCAATTAATATGACATATTTAGTATCCACATGTGAAAGACCGATATTACGAGCTTTATTGGGAGTCAAGAAATGTTCGGTACGAATGAGTTTAAAACCCTTTTGTTGTGCTTGTTTCTTAAGATATTCTTTGATGTGATTCGGTGAGTTCCCATCAATATAAACTAGCTTAAAGGGACAGTTAGTATTCTCGTATATACTTTCTAGTGACTGCTGCGTATAGCTAAAGCGTTCGCGAGGGACAACAACAATTGTGACTTGTGCTTCTGACATGATAGCTCCATGAAAAAACATTAAAAAATTTTGGCTGTGTTCTTTTGGTTTATTTCTTGAGAAGAACAACTCGATTTAAAGAGGCTGTTTAAAAATTACCAAGACAGGTATTTAGTTGGAAATTAAACTACTGGTAATTTTTCTTTGCAAATACATATCCGATCGCCCACATTTGAAAAACGCAAGCGAGCACTCGGCATATCAGTACCGACATAGCTACCCAAAATATTCCCCAGTTCACGCTCACCAACACACACATCGCAAAGACAACTGTGTACGTTAAAGCGTAGTAGAGATTGATCCGAGTTTTATCTACGGCGTTTAATAGATAATAAACAGAGTAGCTCAAGGGAAGTGGTAAAGCAGAAAGACAGATAATAACTAAAATAGGAACTGCTGAGATCCACTTTTCCCCAAATACAATTGGTACATAAAATTGTGCCAAACTTGACTGTAATATAACAAGTGGAATAACAAATGTGCAAGTTTTTTTCAAAGAATTTAAAAACCGATCTTCTAACTTATTGATATCATTACGAACCTCACAAAGATAGGGAAATAAAGCAGTAGAAAATGAGTTCATCACATTCATAGTGATTCCCAACCCAGCATTAAAAGCAAAATAATAAACTCCCAAAGCTTCAATACCTAAAAATTTTCCTACAATCAAATAGTCTATATTTGACCTTAATTTGTTCAATAATTCAACGACAACTAAATGACCACCAAAACGAGTAATTTCTTGCCATTGCTTAAAACTAAAACTTTTTGGTGGTCTCCAAGTGTGATTTCTGCAAGTAATAATAATTACAAATGGAGTTGAGAGTATCATTGGTAAGACTATAGCCCAAACTCCCATGCCTAAAAAAGCGAGAATCACAGCGATCGTATTACTGACTAAAGATTGAATAGCATTGCACGCAGCTGAAATCTTCAATCGATTTTCTCGTTCGAGTAGAGCAGACTGAATCAGAAAAAGCGGTAGCATTAAGTAATTCAAAGCTACTGCACTTAAGGGCAAAATGAGACGGTCATCTCCATAAAACCAAGCAATTGGAAAAGCAGCGAGACATTGAAAAATAAAAACGGCTCCGCATAAAATCCAATTTAACCAGTAGGCTGTATCGCAAATAGCTTTAACATCTTGGCTATCTGCTTGAATAATTTTGCCCCCAATTCCGCCTCTTAAGGTAAAAACTCTCGCAAATTCAATAGTAGTATAGATAACGGCGACTAAACCATACTCTTGAGGGCTAAATGTACGAGCGAGAGTGACTGTAGTTGCCAAGCGGAAGACACGATTAGCTAACTCTGCTCCTCCGAGCCAGCCAACATTACGAATATATTGGCTGGATAACGTCTGCTTGAATTTATTAAGTTTTAATTTGTTGCTCAGCATTTAATATTCTTGACATCATCATTTTAAGTTTGATTAAGTAGACTTCAAGATGTCAGCTTAAGAGATTTTTGATAGTTCCAGGACTTACGCAAAAATTGCTAGAAACCTTGATTTATTGAACCGCCAAGACGCCAAGAGCGCCAAGAATTTGTAGAGCGTGCGTAAGTCCTAAGTTCAAGTCTTGGGTCGTTCCTATAAGTAGGATTTTTCATTAATTGAACAAAATAGCTAGCAACTCTGACTGGAAAGATACGTTTTAACAAAAACTTGATCAGTAATTTTTGTGTTCTTTCCTCAAGTAAAGTTTGAGGTCGCATATAAATTGCTGACCACAAATCTTCTCCAGCTCGCTGAATATCTTTGGTATCTGAACTGTAATGCAAGTACATATCTGCAAAATACTTGTGAAGGTTCGCTAGAGTATAAGTTTTAAGATATTGCAGTTCTAGTGGTGCTGTTTTATAAGCCTTTTCCAGAGCTATCAAAGCTTCTTTTCTCATGACTTCTACTTTTGTTGACATTGAGCCACTAGCTTTACGATAAAACACTTGATACTTTGGTACGGCAATAAAATGCCAGTGAAGTGATAATCTTAGCCAATAATCCCAATCAGCAGAACCCGTACACGCTGGATCGAACTCTCCTACTGAGTCGATCGCTTGTTTGCGAATCAAAGTATTAGAGCCACTGTGAATAAAATTATCAACTAATAACGTTTTATAAACGTTACCCGTGCAAGAATGTTGAGGTGATGGGATAAAAGAGATAGCTTTTCTTTGTTCATTGACATACATGAAATAAGTCCAGCTATAGACAACTCCCGCTTCTGGATGTTCTTCAAAAGCAGCTAATTGTAGTTCTAACTTATCAGGCGTCCACACATCATCCGCATCAAGAAAAGCAATAAAGTTTCCACTTGCACGAGCAATACCACGATTGCGAGCCACACACAATCCGCCATTTTCATAAGAAATAACCTTCAAGCGATCGTCTTGAATACTCTGAAGAATTTCTAAAGTCCTATCCTGAGAGCCATCATTAATGACAATGATTTCAAAATCTTTGAATGTTTGCTGTAAAACTGAATCTATCGTTTCACCAATAGTAAGTTCCGCATTGTATGCAGGTATAATTACAGAGATTTCTGGCATATTTTTCTATCCTATTTTATTCTTTTTTATTCGATTTTTGGTTGATAGTTTTTATCAAATCCCAAAAACCCAGTCTTAACGTCCGATCGCGACTGTTTGTCGGCGTAAGAAATGAAACAAGCTCAAGAAGCGCTGATAACCATTAAGTCCGAACCATTGCATAACGATTATTGCTATGCTCAATCGCCAATATTCTTTACCAAAGCGTATTTGAGGATAATACGCTAAAGCTAGTTTAAGAAAATAAATCGATTTTTTATAATCTTTGTGCTGGCTTTGTAGTGGTTTCCAAGCTAAACAAAGGTGAGATGTTGCATAACTCTTGTTCTTTAAAGCCTGTAACTCAATCGGAGCATTAGCAAAGGCTTTTTCAATCACCATTTGAAAACTTTTTGCCATGGCTTCCCAATTTTTAGAAGCACTGTTCGATCGCTGACGGTAATAAACTAAAGGCTCTTTTACAACCTTAAAAGGATATTTAGAAGCTATACGCAACCACATATCCCAGTCTTCTACATAAGACCCTAAATTCTTATCAAACACGCCACAATCTTCAAAGCAGGTGCGACGTACCATTGCAACACTACCGCACTCCACAATATTATGTTCGGTCAACTGTTTCCAAACATCACCCTCTACCTGATTTTTAAAGGTTTTTCCAGTAAATTCACTTTGTTCGTCGATGTAAGTCACCCAATTATATACTAAACCAACTTCTGGATTTTCATCAAGGATATGAGATTGTTTTTCTAATTTTGTTGGTTCCCAAATATCATCTGCATCTAGAAATGCTATATACTCACCCTTTGCATATAGAATTCCTGTATTTCTAGCTCCAGCTAAACCCTGATTTTCTTGTGAAATCAGTTTGACTCTAGAATCTTGAATTTGAGAAACCCAACATTCTGTTTCATCTAAACTTCCATCATTAACAACTATCACTTCAAAATTATCAAAACTTTGATTAAGAACACTTGCCATTGTCTCTTCAAGATAAAGCATAGCATTATAAGCAGGAATAACTACAGAAACTTTACACATTTTTTTAAATCTCCAAACATTTTCTTTTTAACTAAGTTTTTTCAAAAAAAATAGCAATCCAAAACAAAATTTAAATTTCTCTTCTCTCTCTTTTCTTTGCGCTCTTTGCGTCTTTGCGGTTGAAAACTTTTAAAACTCAAATAGCACTGCTATATAAAACGCCATATTATGAGCTTTTACCATAAGCCATACCTAAAATTAGTAATGCCGGCCAATATACATACGTAAAACCATCAATATTTTCTCCAAAACTAAAGAAAATCATAGTTATAAGAATACTCAGTCCTAACATAGCCAAATGGTGATTTCTAACCTGAATCAGTAAGTAAACAAAACTAGATATTAAAGCTAAGACTAAGGCGATACACCCAACCAATCCGTGAGCATATAAAATTCCAAACCAGGTATGATGAGAACCAATTGGCATTTTCCCTACAAGTGCTGGACCGGATTCTTCCAAACGACCATGTCCCCAAATAGGAGCTTCATTCCACCAAAGTTCTATTGCCATGCGTTGTAGAGTTTCGCGTACTTTTGAAGAACCAGCACGAGCCTTACTCAAATCTTCTTTAAAAGTAGTTATTAGATTTATTAAAGTTGGTGCAGCTATAGTTGCTACAGTACTCACACAACCTGTAGCTAACTGTACCCAAGGACGTAGAAAATTTGTTAATAACCACCTGACACCTAAAACCAAGGGAAGGCACAAAAAGCCTGCTCTAGATACAGATACAACAATCATAGCGATGCTACCAGCCATACCAGCCAATCGCCACTTTTTATTGTTTTCTTGTAAGGCAATAAAAAAATATAGATTACCAATCATACCTAAAGCAGGAGGCCAAGGAGCAAATAATTGCATGCGTCTTTCACCATCATCAAAAATATAAAATAAGTAAACTTCATAGCTAGTTCGCACACCTCCAAAAATTTTTAATGGAGAAAGATAGTAGAAATCAGGCAAATGTAAAAGATTAGCGATATTGGCAACAAAAACTATAATTAAGGTTTGAAATCCAAGTATACAAATAGAGCGATAAACTAGTTGTGGTCTGATATTAAGATGACCGGCGATTAGAAATAAAACTAATAGCATCCAAGTCCTATACCAATTCAATGAGGATTTCAAAATTTGTCCCATCCCCAAATCAAAATTGGATTGTCCAACAATCAAAGCTACTTCAATAATGAATACAGCAATTAACCAAATCCATACGATAGTTGAAATTTCTACTCTTTCCTCTAAGGGAGTATTCTCATTTTGTTGACACCATTTTTTAAATGTGCAAAAGGCTAAAAAAGAAGCTAAAATTGGAGCTATTAAAAATTGCGCTCCCAGTAAATATATAAGATAAGTAAATAGAATGTAGTACCAAATGAGAGCTTCAGGTAAATTTTGTGGCTTGATTGGGTTGGGATTCACTTTTTTGACTTTTTTATATGAAAAAAATAGATATTTTGATTTACAATTTTCTGGGTTTAATGCGTTGATTTTTGTTAGCAATTAATCCTAGAGATATTGTTCCCGTTGTTAAAAATAGAGAGCCTATAACTGTACCTAGCAGCACAATTTTATCTTTAGGTCCGCTAGCGTCTTCTGGTAAATTGGGCTTTGATAAAACTACAGTTTGTGGATAGGAAGCCGTAATATTAGATTTGCTGACATCCAATCTTGTTAAAGTAGAAGAAAAAACAGCTTCTGCTATTTTGGTATTCCGTTGCAAATTGTCTAATTTTGAAGCTTGCTGAGTGAGTATTGTTAGTCTAGATTCGAGCTGCTTAATCTGTTCTTCAAACTCTTGAGCTTGGGCTTGCAGTCCTTGTTGTTGTGTCTGTAGTGAAATTAATTCTTGGAAAAGCGTCCCTCTTTGTGCAGATGAGTTTCCTGAAGCACCACCACTAATATTTAATTGTTGTAGATATGATAAAGAAACAGAGCGTCCCAACAAAGATTTTGCTTGCTGCAACAGTGCAGTTAAAGCAGCGTTTTTTTCTTCTTCCTTGGTAATCACTACAGGGTGAGAAACTAAATATTTAGCACTTAAATGAGTTAACTCTGCACTGACTTTGCCGTAATCAGTTAAGTAAAGCTGAAATACCTGATTGGATTGCAGTGTTAAAGCATCAACTGCTTGTTGTGACGATAAACCTAAACTTACAGAAAGTTGTCTCAATCTAGCACTGACAAGTCGTAATTGAGCAAAAGTTTCTGCTCTTTGGCGACGTAATGCTTCAATATTTTGAGATAGATCTTGTAGCTGTTCGTTGGAACTGAGACGGGAACGAGTTTGATATTCAGCAAGGCGTTGCTGTGCTGCTTGCAATTTTTTCTCTGCTGTACCCAGTACAACCTCCAAATTTTGGTCTTGTTTGGCTATTTCTACTTTTCTCAATTCGTCTAATTGGTCTTCCAAAGTCTTTTGAAGAACAATTGCCTTTTTTTGAGCCTCTTCTGGACTATCTCCTTCGATTTCAAACTGTATGAGAGTTGTATTATCTAAAATTTTAATCTTTGGTTTTCCAAACTTCTTAGGAGGTATTTTGAGTTCGCGAGCTGCTGCTGTGAGAACTTCTTCAGTTTGAGCAATAAATTTGTAGTTTTCTCTGGGATCTGATGACTGGCTTGCAAATGGAGAATCGCTGGAAGAAGAAGCTTCACCAATTCCAGGTACAGAAACTTTTGTAGATGATTTAGCAGCAGGTAAAGAGATAGTCCACTGGCTTTTATAGCTAGGAGATTTTTGTTTTAAGTATAGTAAAGCCACTCCCCATATCGTTACGTTTGCGAGCAGCCAAAAAGATATTAAACTTAATATTTTTTTGGAAATTAAAGGGGTATGAAAGTTAGGAATTGTTACAGTCTTAGTCATGCTAGTGGGATGTTTGTAGTTGTTTTTATTGCGATGTATGCGCTAAAGCGCTACTACGAACAGAATCTATTTGTGAGAAACTTGTCGGAAATAAACTCCTCTACCACTAGTACCAATAAAAACTAAACCAAATTGTTGTTGACTGGCTTCTAAAACATTCACTTGTTCTCCAACAGGGGTAGAAGGTTCCGCGATACTTCTCCAACTGTTTCCCCTATCTAAAGAGGAGAAAATTCCTTCAGTTTGGCTAGCTACAGTTCCGTAAAGATACAAAACAGAGGTAGAGCTATCTTGAGGTGCTTTGCCTAAAGAGATCAGTTTTGCTCTTTTAACTTGAGGAATTTTGTGAAAAGTCTTACCTCCATTTGTAGAGTGATACAGTCCTTTTTCGTCTAAACCAACCCAAACTTCTCCCTCAACATGGGGCATAGTTTTTACTGAAAAATGATTTGCTTTTGGTAAGGAGGTATTAATGGGGCTAAAGGTTAAACCTCCATCATCACTCCGGTAAAACTTACCGTCTGCGTAGTAGTAAAACCTATTTCCTTTGACTCCATCAGCCGTTAAGGGTTGAGACCAAATCCAAGGACCGGGAAATTTACGTCCGGGGAAACCATTTGGTAAACCAGACACTGTTCGCCAAGACTTCCCACCATCTCTTGTTTGCAAGGGTTTCCCTTCTTTGACAACAACTACAAAGTTTTTAGGATCGTTTGCTGAGCTAGAGACTCGTAGTGGTATGGTGTTAGCCGGGAATTTAGGAAATTGCTGCCATGTCAAGCCTCCATCTTTGGAAGTCGCTCCACCATAATTAGAGTTCCAGCGATCGCCTCCTACTCGGACTAAAGACTTTGGCTGATTAGCACTGTAAGCAATGCTGTAAGTATCTTGAAAGTGTTCTTGAAAAAAGCCTACTTTAGTATATTCAAGGCGTTTTCTAGGATAAGCGTACAAAGAGTTGTGGTAAAACCCTTCTACATCTGCAATCCCACTTAAGAGCAAAGCCCCAGAAGGAGGTGAAACAAGAGTGAAAGTCACAACTTGTTCGTGTCCTCTTGTGTAGTTTTTCCAAAGGGTGGGGTCAGTGTTGATATTCTCCGTGCGCCACACTCCAAACCAATCAGTTAACCAAACTTGATTTGGGGTTTGGGGGTTAAACTCAATGGCTGAGGTATGGTCGCTAAAAAATTTTTCAGACCACCAAGACACTGTATTGTGAATCTTGGCTCTTTTTTCCGTCCAGGAGTTTCCTCCATTGTGGGAATGAAAGATTTTGGCAGAACCAGTTTCCCCTAAAGCAACCAATACTTCTTGAGGGTTTTTTGGATGAGTGCTCAAACCATTGAAAACCTTATGGGTAAGCCAAGGTGGGGTGATATCGCGCCATGCTCCATTGACAAATTTGCTGACACCAGGAGTACTTGCACTCGTAACATACAAAGTGCGTTTGCTCTTAGCGCAAGCTGTACCCAGCTTATCGCCCTTGGCGCAAGCCGTACCGAGCTTATCGCAACTGACTGCTAACTTCATAGCTTTTTCGGGGCTACCAGGTATTTTGCTCCAGTTCATTCCCCCATCTTGGGATTGGTATACCCCATCTCCGTAAGCGCTTAAGTAAGCCTGATTGGGTACTTTTGGATCGAAAGCGATCGCTAAAATTCCAATTTTGGGGTCAGGTTTTGCGGGTAAACTCTTCACTTGAAACCAATTTGTTCCACCATCGTTAGATCGCCACAAACCGTTTTGTCGGGAACCAAATAACAAGATATTGGAATCCCTTGGACTAACAACCAATCTATTCCCCGTCCATCGCTTATTGAGATCACCCCCCATTGGTATTTGCAAATTTGACTTTATCCAAGTCTTACCCCGATCTTGAGACTTAAAGATTGCACCTGGAGACCCTAAATATTTACCCGCAGCTATGTACACAACATTTGGATTTTTAGGATCGACAGCTAATGCTTCTCCACCAGAATAATTAATGTCCAAAGAAGTTAGATGGTCTGTCAGAGGTATCCAGCTTTCTTCCTTGAGATTCCACCGAAAGAATCCTCCATTATCTGTTCTGATATAAACCAAACTTGATTCCTGGGGGTGGAGATAGATATCAGTGACATAACCTCCTCCTCCTATAGCAACGTTTTTCCACTCAGAAGTCACCTTTGGTTTAAGAATTTGCAATCTCGTCTTACTATCAAAACTAGCACTCTTCACTACTATTGTTCTCAGAAAAATCACTGATAATAATATGAAAATTTGAGCAGTAAAAAACAAGCAAAGCCAGTATACAGTTTGTGTTTTCGATTTTCCGTAAAAACCTTGCCCATCCGTTATCTTGGCTGCTTGAAGCAGTAAAAGCAACCTTTTCAAAGATAATGTACGCTGTCTTTCTTTCATCAGTGAAATGCTTGAGTTAATGACCGACATCTGCGTACACCACTAGGTATTCGCTGGTTTTAACTGGAAACTCTTGTTTTTCTCGCTTAAGTATCCACCAGGTAAGCCAGAAAGAGTTTCATAAAGTTTGAGGTTCTCGGTTGTAATCCGTTCCCAGCTATAGTTTTGTTGCACGTACTTTTGTGCTTTGTTACCCATGAGCTTTATCTTGTCATGATGATGAATCGCCCAGTCTAGGGAACGAATACAAGAATCTACATTTCCTGCTTCAAACAACATTCCCCGATCTTCACCAATCAATTGCTGGTGAGGTGGTATATCACTGGCTACTACAGGTACTCCTTGCTGCATTGCTTCTAACATAGCTAGAGGTAATCCTTCCAAATCTGAAGGAAGAACAAATAAACCCGCTCCACGGACAATTTCCCATAGTCGAGAACCTTGAAGTTCTCCTGCAAATACCATATTGTGATTCTTGGAAATCTTTTCCAGAACTTGGGAAGTGAATATTTTGGTATCGCTCACGCCTCCAGCTAATACCAGTTTCCATCCCGCAGGTTTTAGGCGACTAAAAGCTTCAACAAGTAGATCGGGACGTTTTTCCGGTACAATTCTGCCTAAAAATAAGATATAACGTTCTGGCTCTAAACCCAGCGAAGTGCCATAGGTAAATTTTGGATCAGATTCACCGTAGGTTGCAGGACCGTTGGGAATGTAAACTGTTTCCCGATCGTAAGTTTGTAAGAAATAATTTTGAAGTGCATCAGAAACTACTACCAGCCCATCAGCAAACCGAACGGCTGCTTTCTCTCCCATTTGAATCATCCGAGTCGAAAATTTGCCCCATTTTGCACGTTGCCAATCCAAGCCCTGACAGGTGACAACAACTTTTGCCGGGGTAACCAGTTTGGGTAAAAAGGTAAATAAAGATGGACCGAGAGCGTGGAAATGTACAATATCGTATTTTTTTCCCGAAGTTGCGATCGCTCCTAATGCCGATGTCACAAAGGCATCGATTCCTCTCATTTGCAAACCAGGTAGAGGGATAACTCTCACACCTTGAAATTCGTAACGTTCAGCCCAACCACTCTCAGTATAAGAACACCGAGCAAATAAATCGACATCATTGCCTCGTGCCACCATGCGAGGATAAATTTCTGCACAATAATGCTCGATACCGCCCTGCTTGGGAGGCAGTCCTTTTGCCCCAATAACAGCAATTTTCAAACTCATTTGTATTGCTCCAAATTATTTGTTAGGTGTACGTGAAGATAAAGTGCCTATCTGCCTCTCAATGCAGCAATTTTAGGCAAAAAAATGATTAGCCAGCTGCAAGACATCGCTCTTCCCAGCGCTGCCACATCTGGTGAAAAACTTGAGTGACTACAGTACTTGCAGCATAGGGGTTTGCACTCTGCACGCAAGCATCGATAGGATAGTTTTCTGGATGCAGGAGCACGTTGTTTAAAGCATCCGCAATACAAGTTGGGGTACGTTCAGAACATACAATTCCGCTATTTGGCTTCAGTAATTTTGGAGTATCACCACATTCAGTTGTCACGACTGGGGTTCCACTAGCAAGCGCTTCTAGAACTACCAAAGGTAAACCTTCATAAGCACTCGTTAGAACGAAAACTTGACATATACGATGTAAATGTGCTAACTCACTCTGAGTCAGTGCGCCCAACATCGTGACTCTATCAGACACACCTAATCGCTCAATTTCCGCACTGACTTCTGCTGTTAACTCCCCATCTCCAGCTATAAGTAGGTGAATATTGGCTTCTCTTAAAGCAGAAATCGCACGAACTAGCAAAATGGGATCTTTTTGTGGATGCAGTCTCCCTGCAAATAAAACAAACCGCGTGTTTTCCGATAACCCCAACCTAGTAGCTAGTTCGCGTCTTTGAACTTCTCGTTCTGTGGAATTCAAGGGGTAAAAAATTTCGTTGTCAAATGAATTTTTGATATACGCAACACGATTTGCAATCTTTGGATAACGCTCTTTGTATAACTCTGTTGCATCAGTGTTGCATGAGAGGATTTGGTTAAATTGACGTACTAACAACTTTTCTAGGGCAAAATAAGCAGTCGGAAATTTCCGCCACAGTATTGCTTTTGCGTCACCGACTCCTTGCATTTGTGTTTGAATATCATTATGAATAAACAGGGTTTTCTCTCCCCGCCACTGAAGCGATGCTAGCGTTGGTTCTAGTCGATGGAAGTGTAGAAAGTCGGAGTCACAATAATGTCTTAAAAGAGCTGCTGTATACTTGAATGTTGTTGGTATTCGACTTCTCACGTTATCGTTTTGCAATGCTAATAAAGGCAAAAAACGAATTTTTTTACCAGCAAATTCTTTCACTTCCCATTGACCAATAGTTTGATGGCGATCGCCTTTGGCGCAAGCCGTACCCGGCTTATCGCATCCTGTCCCTACAAGTCTGACTTCAAATTCGCTAGGTGCATATTTAATGAAGGTGTTAATGAGTGTTTGAATACCACCGATAGTGCTATTCCAAGGATTAAATTGGTAGAAAATGGTCAAAACAGGCTTACGCATCAAAATTACCCTGTACTTACTATCTGCGTGCAATATAGGGATGCCACAATTATCTTCTGAATTTTCTTGTTTCTTCTGTGAAGTCTATACTGCATTCTCAAGCTTTAGAGACTCAGTATTTACCTTAAGCGATCGACTTTTAACTCATCATTTTCTGTTGGTGGCTACTTCTATATATTTCATTGAATCAAGCTTTGTCGAGCAGTTCTTGCATTTTTATTTAACCTACACTGTAGATTGCTTAATACAGTAATAGCATAGGAAAAATAGATATTTACATAAATTTTTGATTAAAAATAAGTTCTATTAAAGACGTCTTTTTAATGCATTTCACCGTATAATTACGATAGTCGATTTAAATACTTAAGTAAAGATAACATCATTAATGATAATTTAAAGAAACCACGGAGATCAAAGATACAGTTTTTCAAAAAAACTATAGGAATCATAAATGATTTATGAAAAAATCTCAGTACTGTAGATAGGGCTATGCCGCACACATAAAGCTTGTGGTGGGCTTTAGCCCTACTAGCCCTGTCAAGGTGGATAAAAACTTCAAGCAATCAATAGCTCTCTCTCCTCTTACCTCTGCGTACTCTGCGTCTCGGCGGTTAAATAAATTACTTTTAAACCGCTCTGGCGCAGAGAGCACGGAGACGCGGAGAGTCGCTACGTCCCGCGTCTCTTCGATAATTAAATAGGAGTCCTATAGAATTAGCTATATTTACTTACCAAAAAATGATTTTTATTAAAAATAAAGGTAACCAAAAATGTTCCCCGCTCGTCATACAGTTTCTAACTGGAGTCCATTGGTTAAGGCATACTCTGAGTTGAAAAACCGAGCTATGCTACGAAGATCGGGCTTTCTGCCACTCAATAGATAAGGGACTTCCAAATAAAAAAATATCCCAAAATTTCTTGTGGTGCGGGCGTCAAGGCCCGCCACTATATATAAGACGGGCCTTGACGCCACTATATATAAGACGGGCCTTGACGCCACTATATATAAGACGGGCCTTGACGCCCATCCTACAACATGGGGTAATTTATTTCCTGGAAATCCCTAATGTGTGACGAAAACGTAGTAAAATTTGCGTACAAATTCAAATCATCACATTTTCTTCATCTTTTTTTCACAAAATAGTATCGGGAGTACCATCGCCAAATGCACAAATGATGATACATCATAAGTAGGAAGATCCAATATTAATTCCGGGTCTTGCTAAAAAAACCGTATTTGATGTATAATTTTAATTTCTTCGATTTTCTATTAGGGTATCTACCACAAAGGAGCTAAAACTTATGTCTAGACAAAAACAGAATGGCAGCAGCGATCGCCTCCAGGAACTCATTTCCCGAGTCGATTCTTCTAGCAACACCAATCGCCTCAAATTACTTGAACCATCTCAGCCCATACAACAGTTGCCTAAAAAAAAGTAGCTAATGTCATTAAAAAAGACTGTAGAAACAAGTCCGATCGGCAAGGGGGTGAGTCTCCCGGTGGCTAGTCTTACATATTAATTTTTTGGTTGAGCGTAATTATATACGCTTATACGCTAGAGTTCAAGTACGTTCAGGTCGTTTTTCATGATATTGGCACAAAGTTATGTACCCTTGACCCCCTTGTACTGGGTCAAGGGAATTTGTTTTTGCAGCATAGTTTTGACTTCTATGGGGCATAGGGCATTGAGAAAAGAATTATTTTCCAACATTAACTTTGTGAGCGATTGCCTCCGGTATAGTTGGCGATCGCTCGTGAGCGTATAGTTTAGAGGTTGAGTTTTAAATTGATAGATACATTTCTTCCAGTGACGATTAATCTGGGGAATGGTTTCCACTCATAAAGAATAATTTTTCAATTTTGACTAATTTCAGTAAAAATTAAGTAATTATACTTTATTCGACCCACTGAATCCTTCCCATGACTGCTGCTGTTCGTTTAGAAAACGTCTATAAGGTTTACGATAAGACTCCTGTGGTGAATGACCTTTCATTTACGATCAACGCAGGCGAAATCTTTGGCTTACTCGGTCCCAATGGTGCGGGTAAATCCACCACAATTCGGATGCTAACCACTTTGACTAAACCTACACAAGGAAAAATAGAAGTGTCAGGTTATGATGTGGTTCGCCAACCAATGCTCGCAAAGCAGAATATCGGTGTGGTGTTGCAACAAGTGAGCGTAGATGGAGATCTAACTATTTGGGAAAATATGGAAATGCATGGGAGACTGCATCATATTCCCAACCCCAACCGACAACGACTTATCAATCAATGGCTGGATTATGTTGAACTTGCATCCAGACGTAATGATTTGGTAAAAACCTTATCTGGTGGGATGAAGCGGCGTCTACAGATAGCAAGAGCTTTGTTACATCAACCGCAGGTTCTGTTTTTAGATGAGCCGACTGTGGGATTAGACCCCCAAACAAGGCGACGTCTTTGGGAAATTATTCGAGATTTGAACAAACAGGGAATGACAATGCTGCTTACAACTCATTATATGGATGAGGTTGAATATTTATGCGATGCCTTTGGCTCTGGCAAGTCAGGACGCATTGGAATTATGGATGGTGGAAAGTTAATTTCTCTAGGCACTCTACAAGAACTACGCACTACTCATGGCAAAGGTTTGGTCATGAAGCAGTTGCAAGATCGTTGGGAGTATCTCTTTTTCCCAACTGTAGAAGATGCCAACGATTACCTCAATCAACAACAAAATAAAACAGGGATGATGGCACGTCCCTCGAACTTAGAAGATATTTTTGTAGAACTTACAGGAAGGAAGTTGGATTAATCAGTGACCAGTGACCAGTGACCAGTGACCAGTGACCAGTGACCAGTGACCAGTGACCAGTGACCAGTGACCAGTAAATAATAAAAAGTCAATAATAATAAGATGAAGTCATTCTGTAACTGATAACTGGTAACTGCATAATTGCTCACCGATCAAACTCCTAAATTACGGAGCACGGCTTCTAGTCTAACCACGCTTTCTGACTTACCTTGCCGTTCGTATAATTCTCTAGCTTTTTTGAAAACTGCGATCGCATCTTTCGATTTTCCTTGCTTCATCAATATATTACCCCGCAACTCATACACTTGTGGATTTTTGGGGTCTAGGTTGACTGCTTGTTCATACGCCCATTTGGCATTTACGTACTCTCCCAAACGCAAAAGTACTGTTGATAACCCTATGTAAGCATTGGCATTAGTCCGATTGCTTTGTATTGCACGTCTGTAAGCGTCTTTAGCTGTTTTGTTATCTCCCAAATTACCACTTACGTAGCCCAAAGCATATTGATAATCCCCATTGTTGGGGTTGATCGCTACAGCACGCCGATACGCCGTTAATGCTGCAGGCAAATTTCCTTGCTGGGCGTAGAGGTAGCCAATGCCAGCGTAGATTGTGGCATTTTTTGGCTCTAAAGTTGTGGCTCTTTGATAGACTGCGATCGCATTATCGTAATCACCTGTATCCACAAGTCGCCGCCCTTCATCTAGAAGTTCTTTCAACTCCTGAGAACTCTGTTGTGGCAAAATGTTTTGAGCGCGAGCCACTGATGGTATTGTTGCTGCGATACTGCCAATAATGAAAATACTTACTATAAAAGATGTTTGCTTGTACACAGTAATTTTCCTGATATTTTTTGCAACTTTTTCAAAGTTTCCTTGATTGCTTGTCCATTAAAACAAAAATATCCGATTTTGCAAACAGCTTGTATTGACTTTTGTACAAGATTTATGAAGAATTTTCATTGGTCTGTAAAAGTACGTTAAAAGCCTTGTTTGATTTAATACAATTTGTTTGGACGAGCAACAAAAGACAACTGGTAGTCATGCTTAAGGGGCTGACCTAACTCAATCGCAGCCTCAGCATTGCTACCCGTTGAGATGAACCCTATGAACGGGCAAAAACTATTTTCCTACAAGTGTGTACCTCAATTCAGCTATTCGATAAGCTTTTTGCCTCCTCAGGAAGTTTTTCTGATACCAATTTTTCCCGACTCCCCACTCCCGACTCCCCACTCCCTGGTTTCAAATTAAGGGGAGCAGAACGTTAGCATATCAAATGGAATTGAGGTTCGATTTATGATTTTGACTACAACTGATGTCATTCAGGGGTCTATCGTTGATTCATATTTAGGCATTGTGACCGCAGAAGTTGTCTACGGAAGCAATTTCCTGCGAGATTTCTTTGCGAGTATCCGAGACATCATTGGTGGACGCACTGGAAGTTACGAACGGCTATTTGAGCAGGGTCAACAGAAAGCAATAGAAGAATTATCCCTACGAGCAAGGCGTTTGGGTGCGGATGCTGTTATTGGTATTGAAATTGATACTGGTACCATCAATGTTGACCAATCAGGCGTTCTCATACTTATTACCGCCACAGGGACAGCTGTGAAATTGCGATAGTGGTTGGTGGTTAGTGGTTAGTGGTTAGTAGTTCTATTAACCACTAACCACTAACAAAAATGTTATTAAATAACCAAAAAAATATTTTTCAATAAAAATTAAGTTGATAGAATAAACTATATAGCCATCCTATTTGATTTTTGAAATCTATGTAGGGTGGGCATTGCCCACCCTACAGTACTGAGATTTTTTCATAAATCATTTATGATTCCTATAGAAATTAGCTCTGATATATTTCAATAAAAATTTAGAAATATTCTAAAAATCAAATTTAGTTGTTTGCTTGGTAAAAGCAGTCATTCTCATTGCAAGTTAGTGAATACTTAAAACTTAATATATCTTAAAAAAACATGACAAAATCAAGAAAATTTTTCTCACCAAAGATAGACCATACAAGTATTTCTAGTGGTAGATATTGAAAATACAAAAAAGTAATTTAATTCTAGTAACTAGTTGACTATTATAAACTAAAAACATTACTGGAGTGGTAAGGGGAAAATAAAGTATGTCATACACAAATCGAGTAGGTGACGAGGTTATTACCGAATCGGCTGTAGTAGGTCGAATTGCCGATTACCACGATCGCGTTCGTTGGGGTCCTATCATTTCCGGTCTATTTATTGCATTAGCAACTCAATTAATATTAAGTTCTATATTTGCAGCAATTGGGGCTGGAACAATTGAGGGTTCAGGCGCACCCAGATCTATTGCACCTAATGTTGCAGGCAATGTGGGAATTTGGTCAACCATTGCTTTATTAATTTCACTATTTACTGGTGGTTGGGTAATGGCTCGTGCTTGCGGTCCAATGAACCGCAATACAGCTCTTCTCAATGGTGCAATACTGTGGGCAACAACATTGGCATTAAGTTCTTGGTTGTTAGCAAGTGGAGTATCAGGCGCTTTTGGTGTTGCTGCTTCTAACGCCGGAGAAGTTGTTAACCAGGTGCAGCAAGGTGGTGTGAATATACCTCAAAATACTCCTAATGTAACTGCTCAGGAGGCTTCTGAAATTGCAGCCAATTTGCGTAGAGGTTTATGGTGGTTTGTGTTTGGTTCTTTGTTGGGTTTACTTGCCTCAATGGTTGGAGCAGCGGCAGGAACCCGCAGTCCGCGTAATAATAATAACTACGCTTAATGAATAGCCAAAGAAAGCCTTCAGACTGGAAGTCTGAGGCTATACAAACAAAGTCCGCCTGCGCGGACTTTTAGTTATTTGATTAGATAGCGATCGTCACTTAGTAGGGTTTGCAATGCCCACCATCATGAATATGTAAGTGGTGGCATTGCTAATCACTAACGATGACAGGCGAGACGCCTGTCCCACACAACTAACAACTAACAACTAACCCTTCTTACCACTTCAAATAAGCAGCATCAACTCCTTGTTCTCGGCGAATCTTGCTGTCTTTCTCAAACCAAGCAATCACTTGTTGTGCTGTTAAATCCTCAATAGTCACGTTATACTCGTGAGCTATATGATTCAAAAGCCTGAGGGATGAAATAGTTATTCTAGTTAAGAACTTTTCTGGTGAAGATAGTAAAGCAGCATCAACCTTTGCTGATTCTTCTAATGTTAAAAATTGTGGCGGCGATTGCGGTGGTAAGTTCATAATAAATAATTCAAAAAAGTTCACACTTATTAAAATAACCAGACACCAGCTTGAAGAAAGAATCTGACAGATAATTGGGTGGAATAAAGTCCAAGCGAGACTTTGCCAATCCAAAATCCACGCATCTAAAATCCAAAATGGCATTACTTTGCTTGGTAATACCTATTACCAATGATCTATTCTTGATGACTTATGCTTAATGAAAAGCCATCACTCACAAAGGAAATCCCTCTCATAAAAGCACTTACTTTCTGGCTTGGACTAGATATCCACAACGATGTTCGCCATTAATAATCCAGTGAGTACGTTCTACCGTACAATCTGGTAATACAGCAGCAAACATTTCTAATTCATGACCGCAAACACTGGGGAAAGACTCTGCAACATTGGAAATCGCGCAGTTGTGTTCGGTGAGAATAAACTGCTCGTCCAATGACTCACCTGATGCTACTGGATGATATTCAGCCATATAGCCTTCAGCTTTTCTCAGCTCTACCAAAGTCGCCACTCTCTCTGATAGAGGAGCATCACCAACGCGTTCTCGATAATCTTGCGCTTTGCGTTCCCATTGTTTTCTGAGAATTGAACTGACTTCGTCCACTCCTACCGTTTCCGCTAATGTATCCAGTAGAGAAACGGCGAACCTGCCATAGCTATCGCCGAGACGTTCGCTGACTTTTATATTTAACCGTTCTTTGCCCTGACGAGTCAGTTGATAGATATGTTGCGGACGCCCCATTCCCCCTTGTACGGATGACAAGAGAGTCAGGAGTTGCTCTGCTTCCAAATCTTTAAGATGACGGCGAATTGCTTGAGGGCTAACGTCTAAAGCGTCAGCCAGATCGAAAGCCGTAGCTTGTGAGTGTTTTAAAAGATATTCCAGAATATCTTGCTTGGTTGAGGACTGGTGGATAGTCGCCATCGTCGTCCCAAAAATTTATTCATGACAAAGCTAAATTATGGATAATCTAGCGTAAAATAAAGATATGTTAAACAACACGAATGTTGTTTTAGTCCTTATACTTATTATGATAGCAGTCGAGTCACAACTCGGCTAGCTTGAAAAGGAAGCCCGGTTAAAGATTCCGTCTTCCGTCCTTAAAGAGATTAAGAAAGCGAACACAAGAGTAACAGCCGATGAGCGCCACTGTCAAAACCTTAGTCAACCAGCCATATAAGTACGGCTTTGTTACTGACATTGAAGCCGACACAATTCCGCGTGGACTGAACGAGGACATCGTCCGTATAATCTCCGCCAAGAAGAACGAGCCGGAGTTTATGTTGAACTTTCGCCTCAAGGCTTTCCGTCAGTGGCAAAAAATGGTTGAACCAACTTGGCCGAGTGTCAAGTACCCTGCAATAGATTATCAAAACATTATCTACTATTCGGCACCAAAACAAAAGAAACAAAAGCTTAACAGCTTGGATGAAGTCGATCCAACTTTATTGGAAACCTTTGAAAAGTTAGGCATCTCCCTATCAGAACAGAAGCGGCTGGCAAATGTTGCCGTTGATGCAATTTTCGATAGTGTTTCCGTAGCGACAACATTCAAAGAAAAGCTCGCTCAAGATGGTGTTATCTTCTGCTCCATTTCAGAAGCATTGCAAGAACATCCAGAACTTGTACAAAAGTACTTGGGTAGCGTTGTTCCGGGAGCAGATAATTACTTTGCAGCCTTAAATTCTGCTGTATTTAGTGATGGATCTTTCGTCTACATTCCTAAGGGTGTGAAATGCCCAATGGAACTGTCTACCTACTTCCGCATTAACAACGGTGAAACTGGGCAATTTGAGCGAACACTGATTGTCGCTGAGGAAGGAAGCTATGTTTCTTACCTTGAAGGTTGTACTGCGCCGATGTACGACAGCAACCAATTACACGCTGCTGTTGTCGAACTCGTTGCTTTAGACAACGCTGAAATTAAATACTCAACCGTTCAGAACTGGTACGCGGGCGACGCAAATGGCAAAGGTGGTATCTACAATTTCGTCACCAAGCGCGGTTTGTGCCAAGGTATCAATTCTAAAATTTCTTGGACTCAAGTAGAAACAGGTTCTGCAATTACCTGGAAATATCCCAGCTGCGTGCTAGTGGGTGATAACTCTGTAGGTGAGTTTTATTCAGTAGCCCTGACAAACAATATGCAGCAAGCTGATACCGGGACCAAAATGATTCACGTTGGTAAGAACACCCGCAGCACAATTATTTCTAAGGGGATTTCTGCTGGTAACTCTAGCAACAGCTATCGCGGACTCGTAAAAATCAATCCCAAAGCAGAAGGGGCGAGAAATTATTCTCAGTGCGACTCTATGTTGATTGGGGATAATGCTCATGCCAATACTTTCCCTTATATCCAAGTGCAGAATAATGCTGCCAAGGTAGAGCATGAAGCTTCTACTTCTAAGATTGGGGAAGATCAACTCTTTTACTTTGCACAACGCGGTATCTCGACAGAAGATGCTATTTCCATGATGGTGAGTGGCTTCTGTAAGGATGTATTCAATCAGCTACCTATGGAGTTTGCTGTAGAAGCTGATAAGTTGTTGAGTTTGAAGTTGGAAAATAGTGTTGGGTAATCTTAGCAATTTATCTTCGCGCTCTTTGTGTCTTTGTGGTTCAAAAAATGTCTAACCGCAAAGACGCAAAGGACACGAAGGAAGAAGAGAGAGAAGAGAGAAAATCATGATTATTGAGAATAGTGAAGTCGTGCTGTCAGTGAGAGATTTGACGGCAAATGTTGATGGGACACCAATTCTCAAGAGTGTAAACCTTGAGGTTCGATTGGGTGAAATTCATGCGATTATGGGACCGAATGGTTCCGGTAAGAGTACTTTTTCTAAAGTTTTGGCTGGACATCCTGCTTATAAGGTGACTGGTGGGGAAATTATTTTCCAAGGACAAAACTTATTGGAGATGGAACCAGAAGAACGCGCCCGAACAGGAATATTTTTGGCATTTCAGTATCCTTTGGAAATTCCTGGTGTGAGTAATTTGGATTTCTTGCGGGTGGCTTACAATTCCCGTCAGAAAGCACGGGGTTTGGAGGAATTGGACACTTTTGATTTTGATGACTTGGTAGAGCAAAAGCTGGAAGTGGTAAAGATGAATCCTGCTTTCCTCAACCGCAGTGTGAATGAAGGGTTTTCTGGTGGTGAGAAAAAGCGCAATGAGATTCTACAGATGGCGCTTTTAGAACCGAAACTGGCAATTCTAGATGAAACGGATTCGGGTTTGGATATTGATGCGCTAAAAATTGTGGCGAATGGGGTTAATCAACTGACGAGCGCTGAGAATGCGACGATTATGATTACTCACTACCAAAGGTTATTGAATTACATCGTACCAGACTACGTTCATGTTATGGCACGAGGACAGATTATTACTAGTGGTGGTAAGGAACTGGCGCTGGAGTTAGAATCTCGCGGTTATGAGTGGGTGTTGGAAGAAAATGGGGTTGAGGTGACTGTGTAATGAGTATTCTTGTTTCTCCGAGTCCATTTCCTAATTCGCATTCCATCGATTTGGCATCTACTATGTTGGATAGAGATGCTTATCTCATAGATTTGTTGAATCAAATCGTGCGTGATGTTGAGACGCGTCACGATGATATTTCTTGGTTACAGGAATTACGGGAACGCGCTGTTTTTTGGGTTCGTCAATCCATTTTGCCTACGACTCGTGATGAAGAGTGGCGCTTCACCGATTTATCTTTTTTGCGGAAAATTCAATTTAATGTAGAGATGCGCCATGGCGCGTCTCATAATGGCGCGTCTCTAGACTCCTTACCAGAAGCAGCTACCAGTCGGTTGGTGTTTGTTAACGGGGTTTATGCATCTGAGTTGTCCTCGGTTGCGGGTTTACCAGATGGAGTTGTAGTTAGCAATTTAACCGATCTACCTGCTACGTGTAGTCAACGCATACAGGAATATTTGGCTCAGACTGAGGGGGCGCATGAATTGTTTACTGCTCTGAATACGAGTGGAATGGTTGATGTCGCGGTAGTGTGGGTATCGAAGAATGTGGTTGTAGAAACTCCAATTCATTTGGTATTTCTTGCTACTGGTGAGAAGTCGGGAATTTCTCTTCCGCGTTGTTTGGTTGTGGCGGAGACTGGTAGTAGTGTGACTTTGGTTGAAGAGTATACGAACCGCAGAGGCGCAGAGGGCGCAGAGGAAGAGAGAGTTTACTTTACTAATGCGGTTACGGAAATTTGGGTTGGGGAAAATGCTCGGGTAAATCATACTCGGATTGAGACGGAAAGTGCAGAAGCTGTTCATATTGGGAAGACGGCTGTTTCTCAAGCTCGTTACAGTTGGTATAGTTGTCATGCTGTAACTTTTGGTGGGAAGCTTTCACGTCATAATTTAGAGATTTTGCAAACTGGGGAGCAAACGGAAACTGTCCTCAACGGATTGACGATGATTGGGGGAGAACAGTTGGCGGATACTCACAGTGCGATCGCTCTTAATTATCCTCATGGTACAAGCAAGCAGTTGCATAAGTGTATTCTTAGCGATCGCGCTCATGGAGTATTTAACGGTAAGGTTTTTGTTCCGAAGCCCGCACAGTTGACGGATGCAGCCCAGTTAAACCAGAATTTGTTGCTATCGTCTAAAGCCAGAATTGATACCAAGCCTCAATTAGAGATTACGGCTGATAATGTAAAATGCGCCCATGGTGCTACCGTTAGTCAGTTGGAGGATGATGAAATCTTCTATCTGCAAAGTCGGGGAATTGATGCGAATGATTCTCGCAATTTACTGGTTAACGCCTTTGCGGCTGAAGTCATCAATCAAATACCTATTCCTTCAGTGAGACAATATCTTATGCAAATGGTTAGTGGTTAGTGGTTAGTGGTTAGTAGTTTTCAACCAACAACTAACCACTATCAACTAACAACTATCAACTAACAACTAACAACTATCAACTATCAACCAATGACTTATACTCAGGAAAGAACCCTCGCTGACAAAGTCCGTTCTGACTTCCCGATATTACATCAGGAAGTCAACGGGAAGCCTTTAATTTATTTTGATAACGCTGCTACGTCACAAAAACCTTTGCTCGTACTTAATACTTTGCGAGATTATTACGAGCAGTACAATTCCAACGTGCATCGTGGCGTACATGCTCTCAGTGCTAAAGCGACTGAAGCTTATGAAGCAGCTAGAGATAAAGTAGCTGCGTTTGTCAATGCTGCATCGCGTCAAGAAATTGTTTTTACCCGTAATGCGACTGAAGCTATTAACTTGGTGGCTTACAGTTGGGGAATGAAGAATTTGCAACGGGGAGATGAGATTATTCTCTCGGTCATGGAACACCACAGTAATTTGGTTCCTTGGCATTTTGTGGCACAAAAAACGGGTGCTGTGCTGAAGTTTGTGGAACTGACACCAGAGGAAAGTGTTGATTTGGAACAGTTTAAAACACTGGTTTCTGATAAAACCAAATTGGTGTCGGTTGTTCATGTTTCTAATACTTTGGGTTGTATTAATCCTGTAAAAGAGATTTGCGCGATCGCTCATCAATATGGAGCAAAAGTTTTAATTGATGCTTGCCAAAGTGTCCCTCATATGCCTATCAATGTTCAGCAAATTGACTGTGATTGGTTGGTAGCTTCTGGGCATAAAATGTGCGCTCCAACTGGGATTGGCTTTTTGTATGGTAAGTTGGAATTGCTACAGCAAATGCCTCCCTTTTTTGGTGGTGGAGAAATGATTGCTGAAGTGTTTTTAGATCGTTCAACCTACGCCGATTTACCTCATAAGTTTGAAGCGGGTACACCTGCGATCGCGGAAACAATTGCTCTAGGTGCAGCAGTGGATTACCTAAGCAATATTGGTATGGATAAAATCTATGCTTATGAATCAGAATTGACTGGCTTTCTCTTTGAGAAGCTAGTACAAATTCCTGAAATTCGTCTATTCGGACCATTACCTAAAGTCGCAGGTTTGGGGAGAGCCGCCCTTGCTGCTTTCACTGCAAAAGATGTCCATGCTAACGATCTCTCTACATTATTAGATCAAGAAGGGATTGCCATTCGTTCCGGACACCATTGTACTCAACCATTACACCGTCATTTAGGTATTGCAGCAACTGCACGAGCAAGTTTATCTTTCTACAATACTCGTGAAGAAATTGATGTTTTTGTGAAAGCACTGAAGGAAACTTTGGATTTCTTTGGCAGTTTTGGAAGTTAAATTCTGGAGGTTTATGCTCCCCGCAAAATAGAATTATAGAGCTATGGAATGAAGCCTGCCTACGCAGGCTATGCTTGTTTGTATAGAATTTATTCGTATGAATGCGATCGCTAATGACTGATAGGGACTCATATCATCAGAAGAATTTATGACTACTGCACCAGTCTCACCCAAACTAGTAACTTTTGAAGAATTTACAGCATGGCGTCCTGAAGGTGGACGCTACGAACTGCACAATGGAGTAATTGTCGAAATGGCTCAACCAACCGGGAAGCATGAAAATGTTGTTGGGTTCATAGCACGTAAAATAACTGTAGAGTTCGATCGGCTCAACCTTCCCTACCACATTCCTAAAACTGCATTAGTTAAACCACCGAACCAAGAATCAGCCTACTCTCCAGATATTTTATTAATAAATCGCGACAATCTCCCAAATGAACCGCTATGGGAAAACGAGTCAACTGTTTCTCAACCTGCATCTATTCCCTTAGTCGTTGAAGTTGTTTCAACTAATTGGCGAGATGACTACTATAAAAAGTTCGCCGATTATGAAGAAATGGGTATTCCTGAGTTTTGGATTGCTGATTATGCTGCATTAGGGGGACGCAACTTTATTGGTAACCCCAAACAACCTGCCATTTTTGTATGCCAGTTACTTAATGGGGAATATCAAATGAATCTGTTTAGGGGCAACACTTCAATCGTATCCCCTACTTTCCCTCAACTCAATCTGACAGCCCAGCAAATTTTTGATTCTGCTTTGTAGCTAGAGCGTTAGAAAGTTATCAGGTTGCTATCATCACTATAGTATAAAATTTATTTGTCTAAATGCAATCGCTGAAATTAGGATAGTACGAGAAAATTCACCACAAGTATAAATACAAGCAGTGGTGAGAGAATTGAGTCGTAAAGATAGGATAAAAAATGCAGATCAACTATACAGTCCAAATTTGGATAGAAGACTCGCAATTTGTAGCTCACGCGATGCCGCTAGACATTATGAGTTCAGGAGAAACACAAGAAAAGGCGAGAATTGCTTTAGACGAAGCAGTCCATCTTTTTCTAGTTACTGCTGCTGACATGGATACTTTAGAGGAAATTCTTCAAGAAACAGGTTACAAACTACAAGATGGAAACTGGATAAGCCCTGATTGGGTAGCAATTGAAAGGCATTCTATGACAGTAGGTGTCTGACGATGCCAAGAATAACACCCATTTCCTGGCAACGACTAGAAAAGGTATTTCTTGCTGCTGGTTTTACATTTGCTAGGCAAGAAGGAAGTCATCGTTGCTACATCAAACCAGGCATCTCAAGACCAATTGTAATTCCTACATACGATGAAATTCCCGTCTCAATCATCAAAAATAATTTGAAAACAGCCGAAATCTCTAGAGACAATTATTTCCAGTTGCTAAATCAAGTTTGATTGTAGACTGAGAACTCTATAATGCTTGCAGTTTAAGAGGGAGAAAATGTTTGTATTAGATATGTCTGTTGGAAACAAAAATGAAGGGGAATTAATTGAAAATCCAAGCTGGAATCATATAGAAACAGCTATCCGCGAATTAAATGGTAAAAGTAAAACTTTAGTGACACTGGGTGCTGATGATGAAATGTATATGAGTATTGGAGGTGGTGAGTCAGAAAAATATATTGTTACTGTAACTTTTGATAACTTAAGCTTTTATAGCTTAGTTGATTCATCTAAGCCCAATATAACAGAAAAGCTAGTTGTTGGCGGACAAGAAGGAATTTATCCGGCAAAGATGTGTGTTGATTTGTTACGTTGTTTGCTAGCCGCTAGAACTTTTACAGAATTAGGAAAACTCGATCCATTACTTTCTTGGGAAGAAGATAAATCGTTAGCAGTAGCTTAATAAAAGTAGGTAGGGTGGGCACCGCTAGCTCTGTCAAGGTGACTCATAAAATTTTGATTCAGGTGGTAATTCCTCATCTTTCGCCTCTGTGCTCTCAGCGTATCTGGATCTATTCCTAAAGAGCGTAACTCTTCTGCTAACCTTTTGGCACGTTGTTCGGCAGTGCTAGCACGTTGTTCAGCAGTGGTGGCTAGTTCTTCTGGTGTTAAATATCTTACTCCTTGTTGGTCATACCAGTACAACCAGTCACGAGTAATGCCTAGGTGAGTTCCTCTTTCATAACCAATTGCCAAACCTATCTCTTCCAACCACACTGGGTTTCCTTTGTGTTTAACATATTCACCATTTACCAAACGATAAACATCCAAAGGAGGTTTGTTAGGACGGATGGGATTGTAAATAACGTAGTATAAAATTCCTAACTCGGCGTAGAAATCTTTTTTCTTCGTATACTCCCCACGCCGTTTTTTAGAAACAACCTCTAGCACCATGGTAGGAAGTACCTTTTCTTCCCACAGCAAGTAACTCAAGCGTAAGTTTTCGCTGACAATCCGGCGGACACCCAAACTCAAAAATCCGTCTGGTACGACAGGAGGTAAGTCGGGATCGTAGTAAACCCCCATGTCCACACCAAAAAACCAATCCATACGGCTAGCCCATATCCAAGCCAAGATTGCTTTGAGAAAACCAGGAATTAAATCTTGCAGTTCGTCATCTACAGGAATATCGTCAGAATCAGGTAAATCCTCTGCAGAAGGCAAGCAATTGAATAATGGTTTGTACTCTAACATAATGGAACAGCGAGAGACTTATGAGTTGATGATATCTAAGGTTAGTGGTTAGTGGTCACTGGTCACTGGTCACTGGTCACTGGTTACTAACCATTCAATGCATTTTCTTGCGATAATTCCCAAGGGGTGAGACTATTGACTCTGCACTGGTTAGTCAAGGGAGGAAAAATGAGTCACGAGCAGCCAAGTTCAACGTTTGTAAGAACCGCAGGGCGGTTTATTTTAATAGTTCTGACTCTGCTAACAACCTTGACTGTCGGTCAGTCTTTATTATCGAGTTGGCAGCAACCTCAGTTTCAAAGTCGCTTGGAACTTTACCAAACAAATCTTGCCCTGCAAGCAGTCTCTTTGGAAGCGTCGGATAGCGACAGCGCAAATTTGAAGCCCTTGGAAGATGCAATCCTTGGTACTAAACCCTTGGATGCAGCTACACAGCAGTATCAAGAAGCAAGGAAATCGGCTCAAAGTAATTTAGAGAAAATTAAAACACAACTTGCACAACTCCAGTCTCAACCAGAAACGGCTCCTGCAACCTCTCAACCTCAATCGCAATATCCTCCTGCAACTAACCCCACTTCCGAACAGCAGCAACTGTTACAGCAGTCGCTGAAGCAAGTGCAAAAATTAATTACCGAATTAGATTTGCGATTGGGAATTTTACAAGCACAGCAAGGAAAAACGGATGCTGCTTTTAAAACGTGGAATGAAATGCAGCAAAGTTTGGGAAGTGATTCTGAATTTGGCAAGGTTGCAGCAGTTTTAGCGGGGCTGTGGAGCGATCCCCCTCGTCTTTTGCCTGATTCTGAACCACTGATTCAACCTAATTTAGATGGCTGGTTTAAATATATTGCTTTGGAAAAACTCTATCAACTCCAGCAACGACAAGATGCCCTCACAAATTTAAAAGCATCTCAACAGGAAGTCGCTGAAACAGCAATGTTGAGATTATCACTGATAGGTACTGTCCCGGTGATTGCTTCTCTAATTGGGGTGGGCTTATTGCTCTTTTTGCTAGCAGAACGTTTTTTCAAGGGAAAAGCTGCAATACTTGCTCAAAATGGAGATGTCACTTGGTTAACTCCTTGGGATGCTGAAACGATTTTGGTGGTTTTTGTCGTGGGTTTTTTCTTCACGGGACAATTCCTCGTACCTGTGGCGATAAAAGCATTCCTTGTGCCTTTAGTCAAATCTGTTCTCCCTATCAAAACCCTCGCCTCTAGCGTGCGAATTCAAGCGCTATCTGTTTTTATCAGTTATTTGTTCGTGGCATTAGGGGCTTTGTCAGTACTGTATTTAGCTATCAAGCGCTTTTTCCCACTATCAAATGATTGGTTTCGAGTCCGTTTTAAGGAAAATTGGTTTTTGTGGGGATTTGGTGGCTACTGTGTAGCATTGCCTGTAGTAGTTGTCGTATCCTTGATTAATCAACAGTTGTGGAAAGGACAAGGCGGTAGCAATCCCCTGTTACAACTGGTGCTTGAAAGCCAGGATTCTGTCGCACTGACGATATTTTTCTCGACGGCGGCGATCGCAGCTCCCATCTTTGAAGAAATTCTCTTTCGCGGTTTTTTGTTACCCTCTCTCACCCGTTATCTACCCGTGTGGGGATCGATCCTCATCAGTAGTTTTTTGTTTGCGGCGGCTCACCTTAGCTTGGCGGAAATTTTCCCCCTGTTCTCTTTGGGTATTGTGCTGGGCGTCGTTTATACGCGATCGCGCAACCTCCTTGCTCCCATGCTTCTCCACAGCCTTTGGAATAGTGGCACTCTTCTAAGCCTGTTTATCTTAGGTAGTCCCGGTCAATGATTTTTTCGGGCTACCAACTTTACAAATTCTTTGCTAAAAGTTTTACAAAAATTTACTCATCACCCTTGGTGTTTAATGTCAATAAATGCTACTTTGAAGCAAATGTGTTAAAGTTGTCTTCTTCTACTTATTCATTAGGTGTAGGCACGTTTGATGGCATGAATAGCTGCAACTAACCGATCGCATATTCACTGTTCTATCCCAGAACTGCGAGTAGACAGCGAACCATAAAGTTACTGCTATTTTTATCGACTTGGTATCCTAGCTTGTAGGAAATCACTTCATAATAAAGGTATCTACACTAGTATTTTTATCACTGTAGAAATATCAAAAGAATCCGGAGAGCGCAGAGCTTGAGTAGTAAAAGATACTAGGCGTACTGGTATTTTTACCACTCTTATAGATCGCTCTCTATCAAAGAATTTTCCAGCATATAGTGCTGTCAAGCCGCTTTGCCGGATTTTCTAGCTAAAGTAAAGATAGGAGAGTCACGAAGGAGTGCAGTTTCAGCTATGCCTGAGGACTGTTAGTTTTTCGCGTTCTTAGCGTTCACTATGCATTGGTGTCACGCTATTTCTGCATATCTATTTTTATCCGTGCTTCTGCCGCGATCGCTCGTTAAGTCACCAAAATCCTTAACTAGCTTCAACTTATAGGTCTTACTTATCAATCACTCATAAAGCAAAGGAACTAAACCCATGGCTAAACTCAGCCCCAGTCATGCTACCAAACAACTTTTAGCTGGATACTGCGGTATTATTTTTGGAGGTTTTGGTATCCACAAATTCATTCTTGGGTATGCTCCAGAAGGATTTGCCATGCTAATCATTTCGTTGGTCGGTAGTTATTTTACCTATGGCTTGACATTACTCATTATGCAGCTTGTTGGTTTAATCGAAGGAATGATTTATTTAAACAAATCACACGATGAGTTTGTGAGCACCTATTTCCTGAATAGGCAAGGTTGGTTCTAATCAGTGACCAGTGACCAGTGACCAGTGACCAGTCACTGACAATCTTTTATTGCCGTCTAACATAATATATTATTTCTCGACTATCTCATCCCTTTCAGGATGCTTGTTCAAAATTCAACTATTTCCCGTTAGAAGTCCCACACTATAGTTGTGTTTATGTTAGCTCTCAAAGGTAAAAATCTAACCTTAATAGCTCTTGCTCTCATGGCAATGGCGTATTTCAGTACTATGTCTCATTTGGAAATACATCCTTTTTTGAAAGGTGAATTTGTTCTTATACCACTACAGGTGCTTGCGTTAATTTACGTGACTTATTGGCGTTGCTATCGATGAAGTAGCAGAGGTAATGCCCAATGCCCTCTTAACAAAACTTAATATATTTGACAATCTGTCAATGCTTCGGATTTCGCCTACGCTCAAATAAGAGGCGCTTAATTTAGCGTTTATATTTCTTTCGTAGCAAATCTAAACATTTCCATGCAATTTGTCTCGAAGACTAACCTTCCCTCAGAACCAGCCCTAACAACAGAGAAAATTACTTTGGATGTTGGGGGGATGAAGTGTGCTGGCTGTGTAAAGGCGGTAGAACGTCAGCTAACTCAACATCCGGGAGTTAAAAGCGCTTGTGTGAACCTAGCGACAGAAGTAGCAGTCGTAGAATTAGAAACTGGTGCGGCAGAGCCAGAAGCACTGGCAAAGAAATTGACATCGGCTGGATTTCCGACTCAACCCCGGAAACGAGGCAAAGAAGGAGCAAGCGAGACACAAGAAATGCCCAATCCAGAAGAGCGGCAGCGTCGAGAAATGCAGGTGGCACGTCAGCAGTTGGCGATCGCAGCAATACTTCTGGTACTATCAATTACCGGGCATATCGGCAGTCTTGGTGGACCGATACCGTCCGGTTTGCAAAATATTTGGTTCCACTGTGGCTTAGCAACTGTTGCCATACTGATCCCCGGTCGTCCAATTCTGGTAGATGGCTGGCTGGGCGTGCGGCACAATGCACCTAATATGAATACTCTTGTAGGACTGGGAACGCTAACAGCCTACATTGCCAGCTTAGTTGCCTTACTGTTTCCCCAACTTGGTTGGGAGTGTTTCTTTGATGAACCAGTGATGATGCTGGGCTTTATCTTACTAGGGCGCACACTGGAAAAACAAGCCAGGAATCGTGCGGCTGTAGCATTTAAAGGATTACTTGCTCTCCAGCCGCAAGTAGCCCGGTTGATTGCTAAACCAAAAGCAGAGGAAGATGGGACTCCTACAGTTTTTGCCAATGGGGGAGTTGTAGAAATTCCTGCTGAGGTCGTGCGTGTTGGTGAATGGTTGCAAGTTCTTCCTGGAGAGAAAATTCCCGTTGATGGCGAGATTGTGGATGGACAAACAACTGTAGATGAGTCGATGCTAACTGGAGAAGCAGTGCCAGTTATCAAGCAACCGGGAGATTTAGTAGTAGCAGGGACAATCAATACTTCAGGTGCGATCGCAATCCGGGCAACTCGTACTGGAAGCGATACCACTTTAGCTCAAATTGTTGCTTTAGTAGAAACAGCCCAAACTCGCAAAGCACCCGTACAAAAATTAGCAGATACAGTAGCAGGATACTTTACCTACGGTGTATTGACAGCTGCTCTATTAACATTTATCTTATGGTACTTTTTCGGCACCCACATTTGGCATGACCTACTGATGTCTCATACCATGCAAATGCCAGCACATCACGCCCCACTCCCCCACTCCCCCACTCC